>JAQWJZ010000029.1 GCA_029248105.1 Flavobacteriales bacterium | reverse complement strand
TAATAAAAAAGCCCCATCTTTCGATGAGGCTTTTTATTAATTCTTTGATAAGAAAACGTTAATGTTCTTCTTCGCCTTCTTTGAGTGGTGTAATCTGAGATACAAAATCTTCATCAGCACCCGGCTTACTGTAATCGTATGCCCAACGGTGAACGCTTGGTATCTCACCTGGCCAGTTACCGTGTATTCTGTCATGAGTTGGCGTAGTCCACTCTAAGGTATTAGAACGCCATGGGTTTTGTGGAGCATCTTTTCCTCTATATATACTGTAGAAGAAATTAAAGAAGAAAAAGATTTGTGCCACCGCACCTAAAATAGCAAATACCGTTACCAGTTCGTTAATCTCGACTAGACCATCAAACATTGGGAAAGCTGTATTAGAATAATAACGTCTTGGTACACCTGCCAAACCGATGAAGTGCATTGGGTAGAATACGCCATAAGCCGAAATAAAGGTTAGCCAGAAGTGAACGTATCCAAGGTTTTTATTCATCATCTTACCGTACATTTTAGGGAACCAATGGTAAATCCCTGCAAACATCCCAAAGATAGCCGACAGTCCCATTACAATATGGAAGTGAGCTACTACAAAGTAGGTGTCGTGTACGTTAATATCTAATGCACTATCTCCTAAGATAAGTCCTGTTAAACCACCCGAAATAAAGGTAGAAACCAAACCTATTGAGAATAGCATAGCTGGTGTGAATTGTATATTTCCTTTCCACAGAGTGGTGAGGTAGTTAAATACTTTTACTGCCGATGGTATGGCAATCAATAATGTTGTAAACGTAAATACCGAACCTAAAAATGGGTTCATACCTGTCATAAACATATGGTGTCCCCAAACTATAAAGGATAAGAATCCAATGGCTAATATTGAACCAACCATAGCTCTATATCCAAAGATTGGCTTACGAGAGCTTGTTGATACTACTTCAGAAGTTATACCTAAAGCTGGTAATAGTACAATATATACTTCAGGGTGTCCTAAGAACCAAAATAGGTGCTGGAATAATACCGGTGAACCTCCTGTTTGTGTAAGCATCTCCCCTTGAATCATAATATCAGAGAGGTAAAATGCTGTACCAAAACCTCTATCAAAAATCAATAGTAATGCTGCAGAAAGTAATACAGGGAACGACAAAACTCCAAGTATAGCTGTCACTAAAAATGCCCACATAGTTAGTGGTAAACGTGTCATAGACATACCTTCAGTTCTAAGGTTTAGGATGGTAACAATATAATTCAATCCTCCTAGTAGAGCTGAAACAATAAACAAAGACATACTGACTAGCCATAGCGTCATACCTAATCCAGAACCCGGCATCGCTTGTGGCAAGGCGCTCAAAGGTGGATATATTGTCCAACCAGCAGCGGCAGGCCCTGAGGTAACAAACAAGGAAATGACCATGACTACTGAAGAGACAAAGAAGAACCAATAGGATAGCATATTTAGAAATCCTGATGCCATATCTCTTGCCCCAATCTGAAGTGGAATAAGTAGGTTAAAGAATGTACCACTCAGCCCTCCTGTAAGAACAAAGAATACCATTATGGTACCATGAATAGTTACTAGTGCTAGATATATATTAGGATCCATTACTCCATCAGGAGCCCATTTTCCTAAAAAGGTTTCTAGTATAGGATAACCTTCGGCAGGCCATGCCAATTGCATTCTGAAAAATACAGACATCAATATTGCAATTACACCCATTACCATAGCCGTAATAAGGAACTGCTTAGCAATCATCTTATGGTCAGTACTGAAAACGTACTTGGAAATGAATGTTTCTTCGTGGTGGTGGTGTTCGTTATGATCTGACATATTATCTAATTATTCTATGTTCTTATTGTGCGCTTACTAAAGTCTTAAAAGTATCTTGTTCTTGCATCCAAGCATCAAATTCTTCTTGAGTTTCTACAATTACTTTTATCTGCATATTGTAGTGGGCAGAACCACATATTTTGTTACAAAGGAGTACGTAATCGAACTCAACAGGCTCTTCACCTTTTTTAGCTCGTGCCTCATTGATGAATTTCATTCTTTCAATCATCTCTGGGTCTTCACGCATTTCTTTGGTTGTTTTTGTTGGCGTGAAAGCAAACTGTGTATTCATACCTGGCACACAATTCATCTGCACATTGAAGTGTGGCAAATAAGCCGAGTGTATCACATCTTGAGATCTGAATTTCATCAATACTTGTTGATCTTTTACCAAGTGTATTTCTCTTACCACAACATCATCGTGTGATAAAGAATCTCTCTCATCTACCCCTAATGTATTTATTCCACCAATAAGCGTATAGTGTGCTTTCCCTAATTGGTTGTCATCACCAGCGTAACGAGCTGTCCAATTGAATTGTTGAGCGTACACTTCCATTATCTTTGCATTGGTGGTATCTGGAACCATAGTGTTGTTCCATGTGCTTAGACCAAAAAGAATAAGACCTGTTAAAACAAAGGCAGGAACAGAAGTCCATAACAATTCTAACTTGTTGTTGTGTGTTTGGAATAAAGCCGTATTTCCCTCTTTACCTCTGTATTTGTAAGCAAACACAAAAAGTAAAGTTTGTGTAATAAAGAATGTTACTAGGATTAGAATCATAGTGGTATCCCATAACATTTTTATACCCTCACCATGTACACTTACAGGGTCTGGCAAAATCAAATGTCCCCAGAGCTTAAATGAATAAGCAACGAATGCCGTAAAACCTAAACCAACAATTAACATCGCAAGGGCATTGTAACGATTATCTTGATCAGTAATAATCTTGTCTTGCGGCCCTTTAAGTTTAACAGCAATTTCAATAACTCGTACAACTTGTACGATTCCTATTATTGTTAAGACTATGATTAAGAAATTTAAAAAAGTAGTCATATTCGCCTGTATATTTTATTCGTTATCTCTTTTTATTAAATGTGGTGGTGTATACTTTCGTCAGCAAAGGGGTGATTCTTCACAAACAAAGGTGCTTTTGTTAGCGCTCTGTTTACGATGAACAAAAATAACCCTAGGAAACCTGCAAACATTCCTATTTCAGTAAACCCAATGTGCCAATGATCTTTCATAACACCTGGCTCAATCATTAAAAACACATTGCACCAGTGTCCTATAAGAACAATAACACCTACCGTCATGATATATCCAAAGTTTCTCTTGCTATCTCTACTCATCAAAATAAGTAGTGGGAAGATGAAGTTAATGACAGAAGTAATCCAAAATAGTGCGTTGTAATTTTCCCAACGTGCCATATAATACGTTACTTCTTCAGGTATATTAGAATACCAGATAAGCATAAATTGTGAGAACCACATATAAGTCCATAGTATACTAAAAGCAAAAATCCATTTTCCTAAATCGTGAATGTGATTTTCATTAACCTGCTCCAAATATCCTTTACGCTTTAGTACAATTGCAACCATAGCAATCATAGTAAAACCTGTAACACCCATTGATGAGAATACAAACCAACCAAATAGAGTACTGAACCAGTGAGTATCAATAGACATTATCCAGTCCCATGCCATCATAGACGATGTATAACCAAAGAACACAATAAAGATTGCCGATAATGTTATACTTGCTTTATAACTACTCAAACCGCCTTCAGTATCTTCTCTTCTTGAAAGAGCAATTAAACGCTTAGCAGCATACCACCATCCAAAGATATAGGCAGCAGCACGAATGAAGAAGAAAGGGAAATTTAAATAACCCTCTTTACCTGCAATGATAGCATCGTAATGCTCGTCATTAGGATCCATAATACCATCAGCCATCCAGTGCCAAATGTGATTCCAATGTAATTTTCCTGCTATAATGATGAATAGCATAATAATACCCCCAACTAAAAAATAGGAAGTGATACCTTCAGCTACACGCTTGAAAGGAATAGCCCATGCTGCCTCAGAAACATACTGAAGAGCAACAAAGAATATAGCAAATGCTGATATGCCCAAGAAAAAATAATTGTTTACCATCAAACTTGGCCATGCACGATGTGCATCATTAGTAAATCCGAATACAATAGCGACTAGTCCTATTGCCATTAAAACGTAAGAAATTAACTTGGTGTTTTTTGTTACTGTGTACATATACAGTTAGTTTAATCTTAATTAGTTTCCTTTTTGTAATTCTTGAACGTACATTGTAATCAACCAACGTTCAGTGTCATTGACTTGAGTATTATGAGGACCCATTGCATTAAGTCCATGATAAATAGCATGGTAAATATTACCTGCTGCTAAGTCATTCATGTTTTCACCTGTTCTACGAATCATAACATCATCAGCATAGGAAGGTATAGCTCCATAAACAGGGTGTGTTACGCTTCCTTTACCATCACCATTTTTACCGTGACAATGAGCACAAAACATTTGATAAAGTTGTTTTCCTTTTTCTACATTTTCATCTGTATTTTCAAAAGGATTTTTCAACTCCTTACCTGCTAATAAATAATCTTCTAAGGTGTTATCGTATTCGAAAGCGACAAAGCCTCTAGGCATAGTACCTGCAACAGGTTGTCGTGCATTCAAACTATCTTTGAAAAATGTATTCGAAGAATAAATTTCTAAAGATGGCGAACGATACATATCTGGCATAAACTCATAACCGGGTTTTCCAACCTCATTGTTTGAACAAGAAGACAGTAACGATAATGCTAAAAAAGGTATCGCAACTAGAAGGATATTGTTATATACTTTTTTCATCTTTAGGCAATTTCTTTAACGTTAATTTCAGTAGCACCCGTTTTTTTCAAAAGTGTGCTTATTGTCTTGTCATCATCAGACTCTATTTCCATAAGAAATTTATCATCAGTTGTTCTTGGATCTGGACTAGCAGATTCTTGACCAGGAAATAATTTACATTTGAAAAGATAGGTTATAACCATAAGGTGAGCTGAGAACAATACAGTCATCTCAAATATAATGGGCACAAAGGCTGGCATATTCAAGTAGTAAGCAAAACTAGGCTTACCCCCTATGTTTTGTGGCCAATCTAATATCATTATATAATAGGTCATCCATATTGCTAAACCACAACCTATGGCGCCGTATATAAAGGCTGCAATTGCCAAGCGGGTTCTTTCCAAACCTAAGGCATGGTCTAATCCGTGTATAGGAAATGGAGAATACACTTCTTTAATAGAAATATCTTTTGAACGGACTTCCTTAACACTGTTAAGTAGTACCTCTTCATCATCAAATATTCCGTAAATGACTTTTTTACTCATGTCTTTTACTTTTTATATTGTTCGCTAGAAGATTTAACAATCGTTTTTAATTCTGCTTGTGCTATCACTGGGAACGTTCTAGAGTACAGTAAAAACAGTACGAAGAAGAACCCAATGGACCCCACAAAAATACCTATATCAACAAAGGTCGGAGAGAACATACTCCAGCTTGATGGTAAGTAATCACGGTGAATAGATGTCACAATAATTACAAATCGCTCAAACCACATTCCAATATTTACGAATAATGCCAATATGAATGTAAACACAATGTTTGTTCTTAATTTTTTGAACCACATTAATTGTGGTGAAATAACATTACACGTCATCATACTCCAGTATGCCCACCAGTAAGGACCTGTTGCTCTATTAAGGAATGCATATTGTTCAAACTCGACACCTGAGTACCAAGCCATAAACAACTCCGTAAGGTATGCTATACCAACCAAGTTACCAGTTAGCATAATTACGATATTCATGTATTCAACATGCTTTATTGTAATATACGCTTCTAAACCAACTACTTTACGCATTACTAATAATAAGGTTTGTACCATAGCAAAACCCGAGAATACAGCCCCAGCAACAAAATAAGGCGGGAAAATAGTCGTGTGCCATCCAGGAATTACAGAAGTGGCAAAGTCAAAGGATACAATAGAGTGAACCGAAAATACTAATGGAGTAGCTAAACCTGCAAGAACTAATGACACTTCTTCGAATCGTTGCCAATCTTTAGCTCTACCACTCCAACCAAATGATAATATACTATATACCTTCTTACGTAAAGGCCAATACTTTTCATTTACCTTGTCTCTTATCATGGCAAAATCAGGAATAAGACCTACATACCAAAACACAAAGGATACAGAGAAATAGGTAGAAATCGCAAATACATCCCACAATAATGGTGAGTTAAAGTTAACCCATAAAGAACCGAAGTTATTAGGAATAGGGAATACATAATAGCCTAACCAGGGACGACCCATATGAATAAGTGGGAACATAGCCGCCTGAACAACAGCAAAGATCGTCATAGCTTCTGCAGAACGGTTAATCGATAACCTCCATTTTTGTCTGAATAGTAATAATACGGCAGAGATTAAGGTACCAGCATGACCAATACCTACCCACCATACGAAGTTGGTAATATCCCATGCCCAACCAACTGTTTTATTCAGTCCCCAAACACCAATTCCTGTACCAATGGTATATCCTACGGACAAAATCCACCAAACAAATAATACTAATGAAATACCAAATACTATCCACCATAGTTTATTGGCTTTGGCTAATACTGGTTTTGCTACATCTACGGTGATATCGTGGTAGCTTTTGTTACCGAGAATTAGGGGCTCTCTTATAGGGCTTTCTTTTTGCATAATTTATTAATTAAGCTTTTCTATTTCTAATCTTAGTTTGATAAAATACAGATGGCGCAGTATTTATTGCTTCAAGCAAGAAATATCGTCTTTCATCTGATTTCAATTGTTTAACTTCACTTGACTCATCGTTTACATCACCAAATACCAGTGCATTAGTAGGACAAGCTATTGAACAAGCCGTTTGTGCATCTTTATCCAATACCTTTCTGCCATCACGTTTAGCATCAAGTTTAGTTTTTTGAATCATCTGAACACACATACTACATTTCTCCATTACACCACGGATACGTACAGTAACATCAGGGTTCAATACCATCTTGCCTAAATCGTCATTCATATTGTAATCGAAAGCATCATTTTCAGCATAGTTGAACCAGTTGAAACGACGTACTTTGTAAGGACAGTTGTTAGCACAATAACGTGTACCTACACAACGGTTATATGCCATATGATTTTGTCCTTCTGCACTATGAGACGTTGCTGCTACTGGACAAACCGTTTCGCATGGTGCGTGGTTACAGTGCTGACACATTACCGGTTGAAATGCTACATCAGGATTTTCTGATGGTATCTCCATGGCTTTATACTTAGATACTGCTCCAATGCCTTCTTCTTCAGCAATTTCTTTAGTCATATCACTAGAGAAATATCTGTCGATACGCAACCAATGCATATCTCTACTTTTTCTTACCTCTTCTTTTCCAACAACAGGAACGTTGTTTTCTGAATGACAAGCGACAACGCAAGCATTACAACCGATACAAGATGTTAAATCAATGGATAGGTTCCAAAAATGGCCTGTCTCGTGGTCGTGCTCTTTCCATAAACTTACCTCATCGGCAAACAATTTACCTTTATGAGTGTCAAATAATAAATCAGGATTACCTGCTTTAGGATCTGCTATGTAGTCTGTAAGTGACGCTTCTTTAATTAAATCTCTACCCATCATAGTATGATGTAACTGGACAGAGGCAAAACCATGCTCACCTTCAACTTTTTCGATTTTAACATCGGATGAAGTATAGCTATTATTAATTGCTAATGGATAAGCGTTTACCCCTACTCCATTGCCAACTTTACCAGAAGCTGTACGACCATAACCTAAAGCTAAACCAAGAGTTCCTATAGCTTGACCAGGCTGAATAAGTACTGGCACATTTTCTAATACAACATCTCCGACAGTTAATCTTACCATATCACCATTGAGAGCACCGTCAGAAATGTTCCAATTGCTAAGCCCATTTTCACGAGCAGTAGTAGCCGATATAGTTAAATAGTTATCCCAACAAGATCTAGTAATTGGGTCAGGCAATTCTTGCAACCAAGGATTATTTGATTGTGAGCCATCACCCAAAGAATTAGATTGATATAAGGCTAACTCTAATCCTTTTCCTTCAGCAGCTACAGCCGTTACACTAGCAGAAAAAGAAGATGTTGAAAGTGGAGTAGCTGACACTTCCGCTAAACCATCGTGTAATGATGAGGACCATGACACTTTACTTCTCCAATAATTTTTCAAATAGGTGTAATATTCTGTATCGTCACCACTCCATGTTAGTAAAGACTCCTGTATCTGACGACTGTCAAATAAAGGTTGAATAGTAGGTTGAGTAAATGCTACTTGATTTGGTGTTGCTTTAGCATCACCCCAACTCTCTAAATAATGACGGTCAGGACAAACATATTCTACATTAGTAGACGTTTCGTCCATACTTAGTGCTGTTGAAACCGTTAAAGAAACTTTTTTCAATCCAGCATTGAAATCATCAGCATTAGCTAATGTGTATGAAGGATTAACACCATTGATAATTAGAGCTCCTACTTTACCATCGTTCATATCTTGAACAAGTTGAGCAACAGCATTGTCATCACCAGCTTTCAACAGAGATGGCTGACTTAAATCTATAGTTTTACCATAATTACCAAGCTTATCGTTTATGGCATTAACCATAATTTGAACGGCCTTATCGTTACTATCGCAAATTACTAAAGACTTGCCTTTAGCAGATGACAATTCTGAAACGATATCCTTAATCTTATCATTTGCTGAAGCATTGCCATTTAAAGCGTCATAAAGGTTTTGTAATAATGTAAGTTTCTCAGAAGGTTTTACGGGGATTCTTACATCCGCATTTGAACCTGATAAAGACATATTTGTTTCAATCTGGAAATGACGAGACATTTTACCAGACTTAGGGTTTCTATTAGCGATGTATTGCTTTTCAAAAGAAGTGTTCAACCAGCTTCCTAAAAAGTCAGCACCGAAAGAAACAAGAACATCTGCTTTTTCTAAGTGATATGTTGGAAGTGCTCTCTGTCCAAAAGACGCATTGTTGGCATCAAGCATTCCTTGATAAGAAATCGCATCATATTGAATATGCTTAGCAGAATATTTATCTGCAAATGCATCAATAATAGTTTGTGTCGTTGGACTAATAATAGTATTAGTTAATATCACAACATCGCCATCTACATTAGATAGCCTTTCGATAATATCTGTATCTGCATCAGACCATGAAATAGATTCGCCGTTTTTCATAGCGCCTTTTAGACGATTAGAATCGTAAAGAGATAAAACAGAAGATATAACTCTTGCATTTGGGGTTGCAGAAGTTAAATCATTGGGCTTGATAAAGATTGGTCTTCCCTCACGTGTTTTAACTAAAACGTTAGCAAAATCATTACCATCATAAAAAGTAGACGCATACCAATTGGCAACTCCTGGTGTAATTTCCTCAGGTTTAACAACGTAAGGTATTGATTTTATAACAGGTGTCTCACAGGCAGCTAGAGTTGCAGCAGCTGTACTGAAACCTAAAAACTTTAGGAAGTCTCTTCTAGAAGTGCTTGTTTCTGAAAGGTTTTTATCATCCCCCAAAAAATCATCAACAGGAATGTCTTCTACAAATTCATTCTCTTTTAGTTTATCGATAACTGGGTCGTTAGCTAATTCCGCTAATCCCTTCCAGTATTTTTTTTGCTTAGTCATATGTTAAACTAATTTATTTTCAATTCTAATAATGACACTTACCACATTCAAGACCACCAATAGCTTCAACATTAAAAGTTTCACCAGGGTGGTTCTCTTTGAATTTAGCGTGCATTTCTTCATAATAATCGTTGTCAGCAACGTTAACTTCCGTTTGTCTGTGACAGTCGATACACCAACCCATTGTAAGTTCTGAATGTTGCTCAACAACTTCCATCTCTTCTATAGGTCCATGACACTCTTGACATTCAATACCTCCTGCAACAACGTGCTGAGAGTGGTTGAAATACGCCAAGTCAGGAAGGTTGTGAATTCTAACCCACTTAATAGGTTTTTGCTCATAACCTTCGATATATTGTCCTTTTTCAGGATCGAAACCAACGGCATCGTATATTTTTTGAATTTCTGCCTTTCCAGAAGGACCTTCATTAATATAGGTATGGCAGTTCATACATACATTGGCTGAAGGGATAGCTGCAGATTTACCATGTCTAGCTGAATGGTGACAATAGTTACAATCTATTCCATTGATGCCTGCATGCAGTTTGTGAGAATAGGCTATAGGTTGCTCTGGAGCATATCCTTTAGTAACACCTACACCGGCCATTAAGTTCCAAGCTGAATTGAGCCCAAATCCTACTATCACAAGCACCGTAAACAGGACTAGTAATTTTCTTTCAACAAAAGCATTAGCTAAAGTTACAGTGGATCTAAACAGGTCTTCACTCTCTTCACCGGCAACTTCTTTAAGCATGTTTTTAACTTTCCATAAGCCAGCAATAACAAGTAATAAAACTATAGCGATAGTGAGAATAACGTAATCTGAAGTTTTATCTTCAACAACTACTGCACCATCAGCAGATGCAGTTGCTACTACAGCTTTTTTTTCTGGAGCTTCTTCAATGTAAGCAAGGATATTTTTCACATCATCATCTGAAAAATATGGGAATGCTGTCATCGGAGACTTATTGTACTCTTCATAAATAGCAATAGCATCAGCATCACCTGAAGCAATTAATTCAGCAGAGTTTTTAATCCATTTAATCAACCATTCCTCTGAGTACTTATCACTAACACCTCTTAGAGATGGACCTATTAGCTTACTGTCAATTTGATGACAAGCTGTACAGTTGGCTTTGTATAGCTTCTCTCCCTCTTCAACATTTTGAGCTGTTACAGAAGTAGAAATAGCTAATAATAGGAAAAATATTAAGGAGAATATTGTGACAGGATACTTACTTAACTTGATAAATTTAGTCATGTTTATAAACGTATAATTCAATTGTAGTAAATGCTAGATTTTTCTCGACCACAAATGTATCACATTCCACTATTTTTAGTTACATGAGTTTAATTTTTTTACCGCAATTTATACTGATTCTAAATAAGTTTCGTTTATTCTTATATAATACTCAAATTCACACACTTAGAAACATAAAAATCTATATTTGCAAAATGAAAGGTTTAATTTTTATAGCAATTTGTTTTATTAGCAATTCAATTATTGCTCAAAATGCAGATATTTTGAATAATAATGACCATAGAATTGACAGTTTAATGTCAACACAAATTAAAATAAATAGCGCTAAGCGTGGGGTTGATGGCTATAGAGTTCAAATTCACCACAATCAAAGTCAAAGTAGGGAAGAGTCACAAAAGGTTCGTGCTCAGTTTTCGTCTGACTTTCCTCATTTAAAAACGTATTTAGAATTTAAATCGCCATACTACAAAATCCAAGTTGGCAACTTCGTAAATAAGCTTGAAGCTCACAAAGTTCAAAAAGAAATAGGTAAAAAATATAGGGGGACTTATATTGTACCTGCAACGGTTCCCTTCGAAGAAGTTATTGAATGAAAATCTTTTTATTAAAGCTTCTTTTTAACTTCAACCTCTTCAAAACCTTCAATAATATCACCAACTTTAATGTCGTTGAAATTTTTGATACTTAGACCACACTCGTATCCAGAACTCACTTCTTTAACATCGTCTTTGAATCGTTTCAGTGTTGCTAACTCTCCAGCATATACAACTATACCGTCCCTAATGACTCTGACTTGAGTATTTCTAGTCATCTTACCATCAAGCACATAACATCCTGCAATCGTTCCGACTTTAGATATTTTAAAGGTTTCTCTAATTTCGATATTACACACTATTTTTTCTTCAATATCAGGTGACAACATACCTTCCATCGCTTTTTCTAATTCTTCAATAGCATTGTATATTACCGAATATAAACGGATATCTATTTGTTCATTTTCTGCTAATTTTCTTGCATTTACCGATGGACGGACTTGGAATCCAATAATTACAGCATCTGAAGCAGCCGCTAACATTACATCGGATTCAGAAATCTGACCAACAGACTTGTGAATAATATTTACCGCAATTAAATCAGTTGATAGCTTTTGTAAAGAGTCTGAAAGAGCTTCAATAGAACCGTCAACATCACCTTTGATGATTATATTCAATTCTTTAAAGTCACCAAGAGCTAATCGTCTACCTATCTCATCAAGAGTAATGTGTTTTTGTGTTCTAACACCTTGCTCTCGTTGAAGTTGCATACGCTTAGTGGCGATATTTTTAGCTTCCCTCTCATCGTCCATTACATTGAACTTATCTCCAGCCTGTGCAGCCCCGTTCAATCCTAATAAAACAGCAGGCATTGAAGGTCCAGCATTTTCCATTTTAGCCTCTCTTTCATCAAGCAAAGCTTTAACTTTTCCAGAATAACAACCCGCCAATACATAGTCACCAACCTTAAGGGTTCCTGCCTCAACTAAGATAGTCGTCAAATAGCCTTTTCCTTTGTCTAAGGAAGCTTCTATTACAGTTCCAGTCGCATTTTTGCTAGGGTTTGCTTGTAAGTTTAAAAGCTCTGCTTCAAGCAAGACTTTTTCCAATAACTCGTTGATACCTTGCCCTGTTTTGGCTGATATCTCTTGCGATTGATACTTACCCCCCCAATCTTCTAGTAAGATGTTAATTGCGGATAATTGTTCTTTAATTTTATCAGGATTAGCTGTTTCTCTATCTATCTTATTAATAGCAAAAACCATAGGAACACCAGCAGCTTGAGCATGGCTTATTGCTTCTTTAGTTTGTGGCATCACCTGATCATCTGCAGCAACAACAATTATAACAACATCTGTCACTTGAGCACCACGTGCTCTCATTGCTGTAAACGCCTCATGACCCGGAGTATCTAAAAAGGTGATTTTTTTGCCATTTAAATCAACTTCATAGGCGCCAACGTGTTGGGTTATTCCTCCAGCTTCTCCACTGATTACATTTTCTTTCCTTACGTAATCCAATAATGATGTTTTACCATGGTCAACATGACCCATTACTGTAACAATAGGAGCTCTTGGCTTTAAATCTTCTTCAGAATCTTCATCTTGCAATATAGCTTCCTGAACTTCAGCACCAACAAACTCAACAGTGTAACCAAACTCCTCAGAAACTATGGATAATGTCTCAGCATCTAAACGCTGATTTTGGGTAACCATCATGCCGAGTGAGAAACAGGCAGAAATTACTTCAGTAGGAGCGACATTCATTAATTGAGCAAATTCAGCAGTTGTAACAAACTCTGTTACCTGAATTGTTTTACTTTCTTCCTCAATTTTTATTAAATCTATTTCCTCTTTTTCTTTTCTGGCTTGTCTTTTTTCTCTTCTTAATTTAGCTCCTTTATTTTTACCTCCACTTTGCAGTTTAGCCAAATTCTCTCTTACCTGTTTTTGTATTTGTTCAGGAGTAAGCTCAACTTTCGGAGCTGTCGTATTTCTTCTACCCTTAGGTCTTGCTGTATTGGGCTTGGTGGAAACTCTTTTTCTTTTCTTTTTACCTTCAATTTTAGCTGAAGAAGAAGCAACAGGCTTTTTCTTGGGCTTTTTAAATTGAGTTAAATCTATTTTTTGAGAAGATACAATAACGGGGCCGTCTAGCTTTTTAGCTTTAGCACGAATAACTGAAGACTCATCAGCGTTTTTTTCAACATTATTAGTTGCTTGATCATCCTCTGATGTAGTAACTGGCTCTTTGGGCTCTTTAACTTCTTCCTCTGGCTTTTTTTCCAGATCTTCAGAAACCACTGGCTTTTCATCTATTGGGTCCTCTGGAGTTAGAACTGGAGCTTCTACAACTTCCTCTTCCTTTTTTATTTCTTCCTTTGAAGTAGTCTTTTTCTCATGGATATCCACTTTTGAAACTATCTTTAGGCCTTCCATTTTAGGAATAGAAACACGCAGTGTTTCAACCTCTTCTTTTTCATGAGTTTTTTGCTCTACTTCAGCTTTTTTTAACTCTTTGGCCTCAGCTTTCACCTTTTTATCAGGTTGATATTCATCTACCAATACTTCATAGGTATCAGGAGAAATCTTTGAATTTCTATTCAAATCATCTACCCCCTTGCTAGCTAAAAATTCTAAAATGGTGTCAACACCGACATTGAATTCTTTAGCAACCTTTGATAATCTCTGTGACTGTTCTGCCATAATTTTGTTTCAAATCAAATTTATTCAAGCTCTGCTTTGAGTATGTTTAACACTTCATTAACAGACTCTTCTTCTAAATCGGTTCGCTTAACAAGATCAGCAACTTCTAATTTCATAACGTCTCTTGCAGTATCGCAACCAATTGATTTTAATTCATCAATAATCCAACCTTCAATTTCATCAACAAATTCAGTTAATTCAACATCGTCGTCAGATTCATCAATATTCCTGTATACATCAATCTCATATCCTGTTAGCATGCTAGCTAATCGAATGTTAAAACCTCCTCTACCAATAGCTAATGACACTTGGTCAGGATGAAGATATACATCGGCTTTGATAGTCTCTTCATCTAATTGAATAGAAGAAACTTTAGCTGGATTTAATGATCTAGTAATAAAAAGCTGAATATTATCCGTATAATTTATTACATCAATATTTTCATTTCTCAACTCTCTAACGATTCCATGAATCCTTGCACCTTTCATACCAACACAAGCACCTACTGGATCAATTCTTTCATCATAAGATTCTACGGCTACCTTAGCTCTTTCTCCAGGCACACGAACAATCTTCTTGATGGTAATCAAACCGTCAAATACTTCTGGCACTTCTTGCTCAAATAAACGAGCTAAAAATTCAGGTGCTGTCCTAGAAAGTATAATTAATGGATTGTGATTTCTCATTTCCACGCTTTTAACAACAGCTCGAATGGTATCACCCTTCTTGAAATAATCACTTGGAATAGCTTCTGATTTTGGCAAAATCAATTCGTTTTCCTCACCATCAAGAATAAGCACTTCATTTCGCCAAACTTGATATACTTCGCCATTTATTATTTCGCCTATTCTATCTTCGTATCTATCAAATATTTCTTTTTTCTCTAAATCTAATATTCTAGAGGTTAGAGTTTGTCTTAATGACAGAACTTGTCTTCTTCCAAAATCCTTTAAGAAAACTTGTTCAGATACTTCTTCTCCAATTTCAAAGTCTGGCTCAATTTTAATAGCATCAGAATATGAAATCTGAAGATTATTGTCTTCAATATCATTATCCGCCACAATCTCTCTATTTCTCCAGATTTCTAAATCTCCTTTGTCGATATTGATAATAACATCAACGTTTTCGTCGGTGCCGTACTGCTTAAGCATAACACTTCTAAAAACATCTTCAAGAACGTTCATCATCGTTTCACGATCTATGTTTTTAAACTCTTTAAACTCCGAAAATGATTCAATTAAATTTGTAGCATTCATCTTTATTATGTAATTTAAAAGGATATAACAACCTTAGCCCTGTCAATTTGATCAAAACTAAATGATTGTTGTTCAATAATTTGCGTTTTCTTTTTACCTTCTTTTTTCTTTCTGATTGTTTCTATTGTAATCCCTTCACCTTCTTTAGCGTCGAGCATTTTTCCTAAAAGTTCTTTTCCCCCCTTGAGAAAAATATTTACATCTCTACCTATACTCTTCTCGTATTGCTGAAAAACCTTAAAAGGTTCACTCAAACCTGCACTAGCAACCTGTAAAGAGAAATCGCACTCATCTCTATCTAAAGTTGATTCTATGTGCCTACTTAAAGATATACAGTTTTTAATACTAATACCATCAAAAGAATCTATTAAAACTTCTATCTGGTTTGAAGGACTTACTTTCACATCAACAAGAAAAATGGATTTATTTTCCGAAATAAATTCATCAACAAGTTTAATAATAATTTCTTTATTCAACATAAATTAATAAAAGAGGGGGCGATAGGCCCCCTCATTAATAAAACAATCGTCTGCAAATGTAATACTTTTTTAGAGATATTTCAAAAACATACCTTCTACTAATGCAATACTATTCTTTCAGTTCTTATTGCATCGTTAGAAACCAATTGCAAGAAGTAAACTCCTTTAGCATAGTTTGATATATCAAAGTTTATAAAGTTAGTCTCAAAACCAACATTAAATTGTTTGCGATATACCTCTTTTCCAAAAGCATCTACCAACCTAACATTTACGGTTTGTTCTACACTATTTTCAAATGAAATGTTTATTAAACCATCTGTTGGATTTGGATATACTTCAAATTCAAACGGAATGTCTTGAGCCAACTTGCCGCCAGAAAGCGTTGTATACGAACCTGATGCCCAAGATGAAAAGAAGTTTGTTTCATCGTCACATATAGATCTTATGTAATATATAACGTTGCTTCCAACTGGAACATCTGAAATAGTGTATTCAGAAGCCGTAGGGAAAACATTGACCCAACCATCACCAATATTGTATATTAATCTATACACTGGAGCTGAGCCCTCCCAGTCTATTGTTAAATCAGTACTAGAATTCGTGACGACAATATCCGAGGGGGTATCACATGTAATAGAAAATAACTGCAGTTCAGACCACTCAGATTGTTGATCGTCAGGACAGTTTGCTCTAATATAAAACACATTAAAACTAGCCCCTGAAAGATTCAGTGTGATACTATTCGACTCCACAGTTACCAAATTAAACCCTAAACCAAAATTATACAATATCTCATAAGACAATGACCCCACTAGCTCATCCCAAGAAATCGTTGCTTGTGAGGTATTGTAATTTACTACTATATTTTCTGGTGTCACACACTCAAACAAGGTAACAAACGAAGAGTTAAACACCTCTGACTCACATCCGTAAGCTGAAGAGGCAATCTCTACATCATAAGTAGACGATGGTGAAAGATCTGATAAATTAATAGATGAACCTGTATGGCCGATAATGTCAACCCAAGTCAATCCGCCATCAGCACTGTAACTAATATTGTAAACACCTGTAGGTGATGCGTTATCCCAGTCTAAACTAGCACCTGTTGAAGAAATATTATCGATTTCTATTGTGCTCACTGAAGCAACTGTTAACATCGTTAATGTCGTAGCCTCAGAAGTTACTGTACAGCCCTCTGA
>JAQWJZ010000028.1 GCA_029248105.1 Flavobacteriales bacterium | reverse complement strand
GACATGAATACGCAGCCAAAAGGCGTTTATTTCTTAGAAATAACGACTTCTACAGGCGGTATCAACAAAAAGATTGTTCTTCAATAATCCTTTTTAAATAGATTGATGAAAGCCCCGAGCAGCAATGTTCGGGGCTTTTTTTATGCAGCCAAACAGACGATACTAATCCTAATATTATTAATCTCTTGTAAAGCTTTAATACATTCACTTATTGTTGCTCCTGTTGTAAATACATCATCAATTAGAATAATATGTTTATTCTCTAATAATTTTTTTGATGTTATAAAAAACACACCATCTATATTCTCAAACCTATGGTATCTCGATTTACGTGTTTGACTTTCTTTATCTTCTTTTCTAATTAATATGTTTGATAAAACCTCACATTTTATATTTGGCTTCATTCCTTTTGCTAGGATTTGACTTTGATTGTAACCCCTGATTTTTTCTTTCCTTTTGTGTAATGGAACAGGAATAATATAGCTTACATCTTGTAAGTGTGAAATATTTTTTTATAATTCAGCCCCTAGATAATAGCCTATATGGGGTTTGTTTTTATATTTTAGACTGTATATCATCTTCTGAACAGCACTTTTCTTTTGGTATTTATACCGGCAGTATATCTTATAATTTTGTCCATTGACATATAGATTAAACTGATGCTTCTTCTTTTTTCCAATATGTTTTGGTAAGTTCAGATAACATTTTAAGCACAGAATCCGTTCTCTACTTAATAAGACGTTCTTGCAAGAAAAGCACGTTTTGGGAAAGATTAATTGAATAATATCTAATAAAATATGTAATTTCATCACGGCGAAAGCTTTATAGGATATAAATTTAATAAGTTAAATTTGCCAAAATTTATTTAATCTATGAATAAAAGTGATCAGTTATTTAGTGAGTTATTATATTTACTTCACCATAATGCTTTCAATGCCCTCGATAAAATAAGTGATTCTAATCAGTCTGAATCCGACTTATTACATGTACGCCAACTTATCGATATGGTTGTTATGTTAAAAGACAAGACTGCTGGAAATTTATCTGATGAATTAAATCAAATCCAAACAATGATGTTGTCAGAACTCGAATCAAAGTATAAGCAAAAACTTAAAACATCTAAAAATAATGAATCAGCCGAGTAACAGTGTAAGTCCTCTTAAAGACAAAAAGTCTCGAAGAATAATTCTCATCTTATCTATTCTATTATCATCCTTATTGATTTTTATGATAGTTAGAGAAAATCAATATCAAGAAAACATAGAGACAGTGATTCAATATGAGGAGGAAAAAAATAGTTTGAGAGATAATCTTGACGACCTTATTGATGAACACGAAATTCTTAAAGATGAATATGGAGACTTAAGTAGTCAATTGGAACAACGGGACTCTACAATTTTAGCTTATGCTGATGAAATAAAACAATTGCTTCGCTCCAAAGGCGAACTAACTCAGGCTAGAGCAAAGATTAGAAGATTAAAAGAAATCAGTAAAAGGTATGTTTCTGCTATTGACTCTCTCTATACGTTGAATCAAATGCTGCAACTAGAAAACGATAGCGTTAAAAAAGCAAATCAACTTATTTCTATTAGAAATAGAACGCTAGAAAAAAATAATCAAGACTTAAGCGACCGGGTTTTTACAGCTTCTATGTTACGAGTAGAAAACATACAAATAGAAGGAGTGTATTACCGTTCTAGTGGTCGAGAAGTAACGACAACCCGAGCTTCCAAAATTCAAAATTTCAGTATATGTTTTGATATCATAGAAAATAAGGTGACTGAAGCAGGGCTTAAGGACATTTATATTAGAATTATAGACCCTCGTGGAGAAGTTTTAAATGTTGCTAATAAAATACAAGAGATTACTATTAATACGGATAGTGTTGTTCAATATACGACCAATTATAGTTTTGATTATGCTAATCAAAAAATCAGTGAATGTCAATTGTGGACTAGAGGTAATGTGTTAATTCCAGGAATCTATTATTTTGAGTTTATTATGGGTGGTGAGATTATTGGAATTTCTAATACTAAGTTCAGATAACGTATGAAAATAGTTACTTATAACATCAATGGGATACGTGCAGCATTAAGAAAAGGCTTAGACGAGTGGTTGAAAACAACTAATCCTGATGTGATATGTTTGCAAGAGATTAAAGCCCGTGAAGAACAATTTGACACTTCTGTATTTACAGATTTGGGCTATCACTGTTATTGGTATTCTGCTCAAAAACCCGGATATAGCGGAACCGCAATTTTAACAAAAATAAAACCTGAATCTATTTCTTATGGAATGGATCACGAAAGTTATGATAATGAAGGTAGAGTGTTAAGAATTGATTTCAATACATTTTCTGTAATCAGTGTTTATATGCCATCTGGCAGTAGCGGTGATATAAGACAAGATTTTAAAATGACGTTTTTAGACGATTTTTACACTTACATTTCCGAACTGACTCAGCGAATACCTAATCTAATAATTGCAGGAGATTATAATATTTGTCATAAAGCTATAGATATTCATAATCCACAGAGGAATCAAAAAACTTCGGGCTTTCTTCCAGAAGAAAGAGAATGGCTGTCTTCCTTTATTGATTTAGGGTTTATAGATACCTTTCGTTATTTCAACCAAGAGCCTCATAATTACTCTTGGTGGAGTTACAGAGCAAATGCTAGAGCAAAAAATTTAGGCTGGCGAATAGATTACTTATTAGCTACATCATCTATGGAGTCTAGATTGAATAGATCAGCAATATTAAGTCAAGCCAAACATTCTGACCATTGTCCTGTTTTGCTTGAGCTTAGTTAATGCTTAATCAAACTAGGGATGTTAATAAACTTTTTTAAAGTCTATAAAGTGGGCTAAATGCTAATGTATATTTGAAAGTCTAAATGTATAACTATGACTTACAGAATTTTACCCATCTTTATCTTCATAGCGTCGCTAGCTGCTTGTGTATCTCCAAAGGTTGTTGAAGAGGTTAAACAACAACGTCAAGAAACATTTCAGCAAAATCAGGAAATAAAAAAAGAAAACAACTCTCTTTCAACAGAGAATACAGAGTTAAAAGATAGATTGTCTAGACTCACTTCAGAAGTTAGTCAATTGATTTCAGACTCTACCCAGAGAGCAATTACTTGTCGTCAGTTACAAGCTCAATTAAAGGACTTAAACGAGGCTTATGATTTATTGACTGCTAAGAACAGTCAAATGATGAGCAATAAGGCTGAAGAAACTAAGAAGTTGCTCAAAGAGTTGCAAAATACAAGAGAAGAGTTGTTAAAAAAAGAAGACGAACTCTTGACTCTAGAACAAAACTTAAGTGTTAAACAAAAAGAACTTCTTAAAACCCAAAATGAACTTGTTGATCGAGAGCAAAAAGTAGTGGAATTGCAATCAATTATTAACAGAAAAGATTCTTTGCTTTCAGCTTTAAAAGATAGAATTTCATCGGCACTACTTGGTTTTGAAGGAGATGGATTGACTATCACGCAAAAAAATGGCAAGGTCTATATTTCTTTAGAAGAACAATTGTTATTTGCGTCGGGCAGTTGGCAGGTGGACACTCGTGGTAGAGATGCTCTTTCTAAGCTGTCTATAGCACTTGAAAGTCAGCAAGATATTAATGTGCTAATTGAAGGGCATACCGATAGCATTCCTTTTGGTGGACGAGGTCAAATAAAAGATAATTGGGACTTAAGTGTGGTTCGTGCCACAGCAATTGTACGTATTTTAACGTCTTCTAGCTCGATAAACCCTGAGCGCTTAACGGCCGCTGGTAAAGGAGAGTTTGTCCCAATCCAAACGAACAACACCCCAGAAGGTAGAAGCGCTAACAGAAGAATAGAAATTATTCTAACGCCTAAGTTATACGATTTATACAATTTGTTGGATAACTAGGATGCGAATAGCATTTTGAACACTTCCTCGATTTTACTAACTTTTACCACTTCAATAGCAAAATCCTTCCGATCTATTTTGTTGTATTTAGATACGAAGATACGTTTAAACCCTAATTTTTCGGCTTCTTGAATACGTTGATCACACCTATTGACAGGTCTTATCTCACCTGATAGCCCTACTTCGGCGGCAAAACAATTTTTATCTCCAATTGCCATATCAACATTTGAGGAAAGAATAGCACATACAACACCCAAGTCAATAGCGGGATCGTCTACTTTTATTCCCCCAGTGATATTTAAGAATACATCTTTAGCTCCTAGTCGAAAGCCACAGCGTTTCTCCAATACAGCTAATAGCATGGACAAACGCCTTAAGTCAAAGCCTGTTGCACTACGTTGAGGGGTGCCATAAACAGCAGAGCTTACTAAGGCTTGGGTTTCAATCATTAAAGGACGAACACCTTCCATAGTAGCGCTGATAGCCATACCACTCATGGCTTCATCTTTTTGGGAAAGCAAAATTTCAGATGGGTTATTTACTTCTCTTAGCCCATGACTTAACATTTCATAGATACCCAACTCAGCTGTTGAACCATATCGGTTTTTGTGTGCTCTAAGAATTCGATATACGTGGTTTCTTTCTCCTTCAAACTGAAGTACGACATCCACCATGTGCTCCAATATTTTTGGACCAGCGATGTTACCATCTTTATTGATATGACCAATGAGTAGTACAGGTGTCCCGCTAGCTTTGGCATAATTCATAAGTTCTGCAGTACATTCTCTTATTTGAGAAATGCTTCCGGGTGATGAATCAATACTATTGGTTTGTAATGTCTGAATGGAGTCAATTACCAATACGGTAGGTTTAACATCTTGTATTTGTTGAAATATATTCTGAGTGTTTGTTTCAGTAAGTATTTGGCAAGTCGAATCGGACAGATTTAGCCTATCTGCTCGCATACGAATTTGTTGGTCACTTTCTTCCCCTGTGACGTACAGAATTTTTTCGTTTTGAATTCTCAATGCTACTTGTAGCAATAAGGTAGATTTTCCTATTCCTGGCTCTCCTCCTAATAAAATCAGTGAGCCTGCAACTATTCCGCCCCCTAAAACTCTATTTAGCTCTTTATCAGACGTATCTATTCTTGCTCTCGATTGCAGAGAAATATCACTAATGACCTGAGCTTTATTTACCCTACTACTAGGTTCACCTTCCCATTTAGGTTTATTAGACTTGGGTTTACTAACGACTTCCTCTACTAAAGTATTCCATTCGTTACATGATTTACACTGACCCATCCATTGGGCGCTTTGTGCACCACAATTTTGACAAAAGAATGTTGTTTTTACTTTAGCCATTTTTTACTTTATTAATAATGGCGCTACTGGAGTATCCTTCCAAAAATGAAATGGTTTGTACGCTTCCACCTTTAGCAAGTACAAATTCGCTTCCTACAATATCTTTTATGTTATAGTCTGCTCCCTTTACTAAAGTGTCGGGTTGTATAAATTCAATTAGTTTTTGAGGAGTGTCTTCATCAAATAAAATCACTGCATCTACGCATTGCAAAGATGCTATTATAGAAGCTCTACTTTTCTCGTCTTGAACCGGCCTATCTTTACCTTTAATACGACTAACGGAGGTGTCTGAATTGAGGCCGACAATTAATCTGTCAGCAAGATCAGCTGCCTTGTAAAGATAATCGATATGTCCAAGGTGTAAAATATCAAAACACCCATTTGTAAATACTACACTTTCTTTTCCCCAACTTTTGATCACATCGGTTATTGACTGTAAGTCGAAAATCTTGTTTGAAAAATGGGCTTGAGAATTCACTGTTTTGTTTTCCTTTTGGATAAAAATACCATTAAAATAGAAATACCACCAAAAGAAAGTGTCATTAATGTTTGTGCGGTGTGAACAACGGTTGCAAATAGTAATGCAGAACTCTCAGATATATCAAGAATCATCAGGCCTACTTTTACAATATAGTGGTAAGCGCCAATCCCCCCTTGAACAGGGGCAACCATTCCAAACCCTCCAATTACCATAGTGTAAAGGCCATCAGCAAGGGTAAGTAATTGAGTTGCCTCAATAGAAAAGAAACACACATAAGTCATAAGTAAGTACATCCACCAAATGATAAGTGTATGCATCCAGAAGCCTGTTTTGTTTTTTAGCCCATTGATACTTTTAAAACCGTCTTTCATTCCTACAAGAAAGTCTTTGACTTTGTGATAAAAACTCGATTTTTTTAAACTCTTTTTTACTAAAAAGTATAGAACTATTAATACAACAGTAACGATTAATACCATTCCAATTAGTGAGCCTAAATCTACTGTTTGACCTTCAAAAACAGTGAATAGAAACTTTAAAAATAAGTCGAATTTTAAGCCTAGAACTAATAAAACAAGACTAACTAATATGATTAGGTCTATGGCTCTTTCAAGAATAATTGTTCCAAAAAGCTTATCCACCGGAACATCTTCGGTTTGGTTAAGGCTTGTGCAACGTGTTATTTCTCCAGCTCTTGGAATGGCAATATTGGTGAAATAGCCAATGGCAACGGCATAAATACTGTTTAGTTTTCCAACAGTAAAGTTTAGATTCTCAAGTAGTATCACCCATCTCAAGGCCCTACTTACAATAGCTATAAAGCCAAAAAACATAGATAAAACTACCCATAAATAATTGACGTCTTTAAGTTGTGAAAGTAGTGTTTTAGGGTTTTGGTTTTTGAAAGCTAAGTACATAAGCCCAACACCTAAAAAAAGAAAAAAAGCATATTTAATCCACTTTACAGCTTTCATTTGTATAGGTTAAAGGGTGTTGTTTGGATTAGGAAAAATTAAAGTCGGACTGAATGTTTTAGCTTCTTCGAAGTCTAGCAGTGCATAAGCAATAATAATAACGATATCGCCTTTTTGCACTTTTCTTGCTGCGGGACCATTTAGACAGATCTCACCTTTATTTCGCTCTCCTTTAATAACGTAAGTTTCCAGTCGCTCACCATTGTTAATGTTGACTATCTGAACTTTTTCACCCTCAATAATGTTTGAAGCCTCCATTAGTGTTTCGTCAATGGTAATACTTCCAATATAGTTAAGGTCTGCACCTGTTACAGTAACTTGATGAATTTTTGATTTTACAACTTCAATTTGCATGGGGTAAAATTAATCATTTAAAGATAAATTATCTATCAATCTAATATTTCCTAAAAAAACAGCTATTAATGCAATTGCCTGATCATTTTCAGTCTTGTTTTTTAGGGGATTAAAGGAGCTTGGATTTACAATTTCAACATAATCTAATTCCATTCCTTTTGCATTATTAATATCGTCTATTATCATTTTTTTAAGCTCTTCATAGCTTGATTTATTATAAGCTAATTTCGCTTTCATTAAGCTTTTATAAATCAGGGGTGCTATTTGCCTTTCTTCTTTGGTTAGCAATGTATTTCTTGAGCTTTTTGCTAGTCCATCATTTTCTCTTACCGTTTCACCACTCTTAATTTTGATAGGAAGTGACAAGCTTTTAACGACTTGTTTGATGATTGCTAATTGTTGAAAATCTTTTTCCCCAAAATAAGCATAGTCTGCTTCAACGATTGAAAATAGGCGATGAACAATCGTACAAACCCCGTCAAAATGCCCTGGTCGTTTACTTCCCTCTAGCACTTTGTCTATATTGTTTAGCTCAAAGTTATTTGTTTTTAGCCCTTCAGGATACATTTCATCATGGCTAGGCATAAATAGAATGTCGCATTTTTGTGTTTTTAACAATTTTATGTCTTGTTCAATAGTAACTGGATAGTTTTCAAGATCGTTTGAATCGTTAAACTGAGTTGGGTTGATATAAATACTACATACCACAATATCGCAGTCTTTTTGCGCTAGATTTACTAGAAATAGATGGCCATCATGTAAGGCGCCCATCGTGGGCACAAACCCAATGTTTTTACCCTTACTCTTGTAGGTGCTTAGCAATTGCTTAAGAGAATATATGTCTGTTAAGATGTCCATTAACTATTAATTTGGGGTGGTAAAAGTAATGTTTTACTTGATTTGTGAGGATAAAATTCGTAAATTTGCATTACAAGTTTAATCACCTTTTGTCGGTTTTAAAATTCAGATAATTTATGGATAAGAAAAGAGTTTTGTTTATTTCGCAAGAAATCACCCCTTATTTGTGTGAAACTGAAATCTCAACAAGGTGTAGAAATCTTCCTCAAGGTATAATGGAAAAAGGCAAAGATATAAGAATATTTATGCCTAAGTACGGATGTATCAACGAGAGGAGAAATCAATTACACGAAGTGATCCGTTTGTCTGGTATGAATATGATTTTAGACAATCTGGATTACCCACTTATTATTAAGGTTGCTTCTTTGCAACCGGTTAGAATGCAGGTTTATTTTATTGAAAACGAAGATTATTTTCCTAAGAAAACGTTTATGCATGAATTGGATGGCGAAGAGTTTGAATTTCACGATGAGCGCGCTATCTTCTTCTGCCGTGGCGTGCTAGAAACAGTCAGAAAACTGGGATGGGCACCTAATATTGTACATTGTCACGGTTGGATGTCTGCACTAGTTCCAATGTATCTTAAAAAAGCGTTTGCAGAAGACCCTATCTTTGACAATACAAAAGTAGTTTATTCCGTTTATGACCAAGAATCAAATGTTGAAATAGACAATGATATGGCACGTAAATCTATCATTACAGGAGTAAATGAAGATGACGTTCAGCTGATTAAGCAGGCTTCAGTTGACACACTTCACCAATTAGCAATAAAATACGCTGATGCAATAATAATGGGTAGCGAAAAGATTAGTGATGATTTGAACACGTTTATTGCTGATTCTGATAAGTATGTAATTACTCATCAAAGTGATGAAGAATTCATAGATGCTTATGACGCCTTGTATGACGAATTGTTAGAAGACGTTGAGGTATACTCATAATGAACAAATACATTTTCATGAAACAATCAATCCCCTTTTTTTGGCTTTGCGCCCTCATTCTTTTTTCTTGTACAGACCCACAAATTATAGGCCTTGAAATACAACCTGATAGCGATAGAATAACAATATCTTCAATAGATGAGAACAGTCCCTTTTCTATGGCTACCAAAAAAGTGGATTCTGTACGTTCTGGGCAAATATTATACGCTTTGCTTGGTAATTATGAATCCACTAATTTATTAGATGCAAAGGCTTCTTTTTCTACCCATTTACGTCTTAGTGATAATAGTGTTGATTTTGGAGCGAACCCTGTGCTGGATTCTGCAATAATTACACTTGCCTATGCTGGATATTATGGTGACACAAGTGTCGAGATGACTATTCAAGTACAGCAACTTACTCAAGAAATTTACGATACTACGACATATTATTCCAACGATATTATTTCAGCAAGTCCATTTTCTACACCTTTAGAACATACCTTTTATCCTACTCCTAATACGCTTAGGTATATAGATTCAGACACCGTTGGTTTACGAGCACTTTCCTTTAATGTGAATCAAATTGGCCAGCTTGTTCTTGATGCTCAAGCAATTGATTTGGTAGATAATGACAATGGATTTATTCCTTTTTTTAAGGGGCTTCAATTTTCTGTTTCTGCGAATCAGCCATCGTCTTCTATTTTATACTTTAATCTAATAAATGGCGGCTCAAAATTGACCATTTATTATAACGACTCTTTATCTTATGATTTGCTATTTAGCGCTGCGGCAGCAAGAGTTAATCATTTTGATATGCAAGACGACTTAAACCTTCAAAATATATTAGCTGTACAATCTATGGCGGGTTTAGAATTGCGTTTAGATTTTAATGACTTAACCTCTTTGCAACAAACCTTATCAAACAAAGCTATTAATCAAGCTTTGATTACTTTTACAGAACAAAACTCAACAGATTTATCACCCTCACATTCTAACTTGTCATTAGTTCGATTAGATTCATCAGGGACTAAGTATTTTTTGGAAGATATAACAGAGGGGCAAACTCATTTTGGTGGCGAACTAGAGGATAATAAATACACCTTTAATATTACCAAATATATGCAAAGATTAGTTCAGGGGGATTACCAAAACAACGCTCTAATTCTTGTTCCAACAGGAGAATCAGTGAACGCTTCAAGAACAGAACTTAATCAAAACATCGAGCTTAATATCATTTATACAGAATTTTAATATGTGTGGAATTGTAGGATATATAGGGCATAGGCAAGCCTACCCAATTTTAATTAAAGGATTACAACGTTTAGAATATCGGGGTTATGATAGTGCAGGTATTGCATTATTAGACGGCGATATTATGAACTACAAAAGAAAAGGAAAAGTTGCTGACTTAGAAGATTTTTGCAAAGATAAAAACATTACCAGCTCAATAGGGATTGGACATACTAGGTGGGCTACACACGGTGTGCCTAACTATGTAAACGCTCATCCACATTATTCTCAAGATAAATCTATTTCTATCATTCATAATGGGATAATCGAGAATTATGAATCTATAAAAAAAGCATTGACAAAAAGAGGTCATCAATTTGAAAGTGATACCGATACTGAAGTGCTAGTTCATTTGATAGAAGAAATTCAAAAGAAAGAAAATACCTCTTTATTTGAGTCGGTTCGACTGGCTTTGAATGAGGTTGTAGGAGCTTACGCTATAGCAGTTATTGCTAATGATATTACAGACGAAATTATAGTTGCCAAAAAGGGTAGTCCTCTTGTTGTAGGTGTTGGCGAAGGTGAGTTTTTTATCGCTTCAGATGCTACGCCAATTATTGAATATACTAAGGAAGTGGTATATTTAGAAGAAGGAGAAGTAGCTCGTTTATCGCTAAAGGACGGCTTTGAACTAAAGACTATTGAAAATGTTCCTTTAACACCTTATGTTCAGGAATTAGAAATGAGTCTAGAAGCAATTGAAAAGGGTGGATATGAGCATTTCATGCTTAAAGAAATTTTTGAACAGCCTAAATCTATTACAGATACGATTAGAGGTAGATTACTTTCTTCTCAGGCCACTATTAAGATGCAGGGCATAGATAGTTATTCTGATAAAATTCTTAATGCTGATAGAATAATAATCATTGCTTGTGGAACTTCTTGGCATGCTGGACTTATTGGAGAATACCTTCTTGAAGATTTAGCAAGAATAAATGTTGAAGTAGAGTACGCTTCAGAGTTTAGATATAGAAATCCTATCATCACTGAAAAGGATGTCGTATTAGCGATTTCTCAATCTGGAGAAACAGCAGATACATTAGCGGCTATGCGTTTAGCTAAAGAAAAGGGCGCTACTGTACTTGCTATTTGTAATGTGGTAGGGTCTTCTATTGCTCGTTTGAGTGATGCAGGAGCATATACACATGCTGGACCAGAAATTGGTGTTGCATCAACAAAAGCTTTTACTGCTCAAGTAACGATTTTAACACTTGTTTCTTTGTTGTTAGCACGTAAAAAAGCAACCATTTCAGAATCGTATTATAGACAATTATTAATAGAGCTTGAGACTATTCCTAAGAAAGTAGAGAGCATGATATCCATGAGCGACTATGTTAAGGATATATCTGCTAAGTTTGTGGATGCTCAAAACTTCTTATATCTCGGTAGAGGCTATAACTTCCCTGTTGCTTTGGAAGGCGCTTTGAAGCTTAAAGAAATATCATACATTCATGCTGAAGGTTATCCTGCTGCAGAGATGAAGCACGGCCCTATTGCGCTTATCGATGAAAACATGCCTATTGTTGTTATTGCAACAAAGAAGGGGCATTACGAAAAAGTGGTCAGTAACATACAAGAGGTTAAAGCCCGAAACGGAATTGTGATTGCTATTGTTACTTACGGTGACACTACGGTTAAGGAAATAGCAGATTACGTTATTGAAATTCCTGAAGTAGCAGAGCCATTAACACCAATTTTAGCTAATATTCCATTACAGTTACTATCCTATTATATAGCAGTGATGCGGGGTTGTAATGTTGATCAGCCTAGAAACTTAGCGAAGTCGGTAACTGTTGAGTAACTGTCTACCAATAAATTAGACTCCTTTTTCTTCTTAAGTAGACGTTTGTATTTAATGGAATTAAAGTTACTAATCACTTTATCAGTTTGTCCGTTTTGTACTTTGTAGACATACTTTTCACGTCTGATTCTTTTGTCTTTAACAATCTTTAATCTAAATGTGATTATTAGTTTGTGTGTCTTGGTTTCTTTGTCCCAATAAACTTTTATTTTCTCTACAAACTGACTGATAAAATCTCTTTTTTGGTCAATTGATTTTATGTCTTTTATCTTATTGTAGTGATTTTTAAAATCTTCCAACCAATCAAACCAAACAACTCCATTTTTTGTTGAGTCAATTTCATTTTCCTTTTCTAATATTAATTGATTACAATTATCAATTTCAGAGTCAATACTTTTTTCTAATCTTTCATATTGTTCTTCTGTTAATTTTAGAGTTAGTTTTTTCTCAAATAACTCAAGTTTACTTTTTTCAAATTGTTCAATCTTATTCTGGTACTTAGAAATCAATTTTTCATAGGATTTTATTTGATTTAAAGGACTTTCTTTCTCTTTTAATCTCTTTGATAAGACTTGTTTTTTAAACTGTTCTTTGATAAGATAACTGTCTTTGAATGTTTTTAATACTTCATTCCAAACTAAGTCTTCCACAACATCTATGTCAATTTGTTTTGTATATCCTTTACCACATTTTGGATATCTGTTGTCAATGTATTTCCAGTTCTTTTCTGAATAATTACAATAGTATACTTTGATGTTTTGGTGTTTGTTTCTGTTGATTTTTAAGGTGTTTCCACAATTTCCACAATACATCAATTCTTTAAGTAAGTATTTATACTTTAATTGAGTGTTAGACCTACTTCTAGATCTAAGTGTTCTCATTTTTTCTTGAACTTCATCAAACAACTTTTTTGATATTATTCTAGGAAACTTAATTGTTGAGGTTACTATTTTACTTTTCTTAATACATTCTTGTTTAGATAAATGTTTGTCTGTTTTAGTAATGACTGTGTGTTTACCAATGTATTTTTCACTTCTTAACATATTTCGAAGTGTTAATTCATTCCATACCTTTTTTGTAGATACTGGTGGAAGTACATTTTCATTACTTAAATGAATAATGATGTCTTTGATTGATTTTCCTTGATTGAAAAGAGTAAATATTGTTTTAACATTTCTTGATTCAAACTTATCAATTACAATATGACCACTGTAATTACCCTTTTTATACCCATAAGGATATAATCCACCATTCCACTTTCCTTTTTTCATGTTTTCAATCTTACCAAGTGTTGATTTTTGAAATCGTTTATGATTTTCATATTCATCAAACACAGTAAGTATCTTCAACATTAATCCATTTTCTAATTCATCAAAGTTTTGTTTTGTGGTATTGATGTAGAAGTTACAATCATTTTGAGATAGTGTTTTCATAATAATAGTTGAAAGTTCAGTACTTCTACTTAATCTACTACTATCATACACCCAAAAATGTTTAATTAAACCATTTTCAATTTTAGATAGAATAACACTTAATAAATCTCTAATGGTTGTTGATTCACTACTGTAATCATCACCACTTTTTCCTTCTTCTCTAAACACTAATATGTGTTCAAATGGAATATTTGATTTTTGGTAATATTCTATTCCTCTTTGTTGTTGTGTGTCTAAACTACTTCCATCAATTTGACTTACAGTTGATACTCTACAATAAACAATTACACTGTTCTTGAAATGATTATTTGTAATCTCAGTATTTACATAATCATCCATACTTCTAATTACTATGTTATTCATTTTGTATTTTTTTGATTAACACTTATTGTATCCATTTGTTTAATATTATTTATCACTTCTTGTTCTAACTCCAACATCTCATTCTTTAAGTAGTACATTTTTAACATTAGTTTTGTGTTTAATTGAACTAAACTCCCAATAGTGTGTTTTTTTTGATTTTTACTCATAATTGTATTTGTTTTAATTTATAATTTAATAACATATACAATATCGTCAATTCTATATTCTAACTAAAGTAAATGTATGACATAGTATAGAAATAAACACTTGAATTAAAGAATGTGTTTGTTTAAAATCACTGACATATTTTTATAAAATATTAATCAAATATTATAAAGATGTCTAAAGAAGAAAAGTTAGAATTAAGTAGGTTTACTACACTTGTGAATCCAACATTATTATCGAATGTTAAATTGGTAAGTTACTTTACAAATAAGAAATTGTATGAAGTGATAAATGATTCATTAGAATTATATGTTGAAGATTTTGAAATTAAGTATAACACCAAGATTGATGATATTATCAAACTTCAACAGAATTTTAGTGTGAGTGTAGAAAAAGAAAAGAAGTAAATATTATTCATTTTAATAAATGAAGGTAGATATTAGATTATCTACCTTTTTTTATCACTAACAACCATTAAACATGTCATTTTAATATGATAATAATTGATTTAACACATTAACTATAACACTTAATGTAATTGGGTGATTTAATTACTTAAATCGTTTAAATCAAACATTTTTAGATAATAGGTTTTTTAAAACTCATCACCCATTTATCTACATCATTTAGATGAAATCGAACATTCTTTCCTATCTTATAATATTCGATTTTGTTTTCTTTAATTAGGTTGTCAATTTTACCTAAACTGAAACCTAAGTATTGACTTAATTCTCTTTTGTTGATGATTTGTTTTTCCATGACTTATAAATTAAATGAGTTAGTGTTTAGAAGTTTTACCCAGTTGATAATTCCTTTTTTATCATTCATTGTAATGTAGTTGTTGTTTAAACCAAACTGTATCCATTTTTTAGTTTGTTCTTTGTTGTATACTTTTTTAAATGATTTATTTAATACTCTTTCATTCATTGTATTACTTTATAATTTATATATATCTACAGTGATAAATATTAATTAGAAAATAAAGAATAAAAGAAATCGATTTTTTCTGTGGTTACGGTAATACCTATTCATATCTTTATACTGGACCTTATATAAACTTTCTTTTTTCTGAAGTAGACTTCCTCACTTATAAAGGTATAATCACTAGTTAATATATCCACATTCTTCATATGACTCAATTATGATGTTGTATGTCCATATATAAGGATGTTATATAAAAATATTGTGGTTGATGTAAATACACATATCAATAAATCACTATTAAAACCATTTATCGATAACAATCAGTTATGGATCGGTTTTCACATACTATTCCATCTTTAACATATTCTCATCTTTAATGGTTTAAATTCTCTATTATAGATAATTACTCATTTAAATTTCTTATGATTTTAGGATTGTTTATTAGAAGATATATTCTCTTATCAACAACTATAACAACCAACCCAATTTTACACCTAAACACACATCACTTTTCATATATTATTTCTATATTCACATTTACTATAAACAAAAAATGGTATAGAATATGAGAAAATTAGATTATTTAGATAAGGTTGATTATGAGAAATTACCACAGTCAATAAAAGACACCAAATCAAAGTTTCATGTTTTAAATAAAGAGATTAAAAAACTCAACAAGAGAAAACAAAAAATACAACAAGAATTAAGTGATATAAATGTTGATTTGAAATCATTATCAAAACAACACACAGAATTATTTAATGATTTAAAGTTTATAAATAAGAATTATAATCCAAGGTGTTATGTAGTTTATAACACTAAAAATGGTGAAGAATATTTAAACTTAGTAGTTAAACATTTAGGTAAATCAAAACCAATTTATTTAGGTAAACCATACAATGTTTGGGAGAAGTTGAAATTAAAAACCTCTAATTTGAATTACAGAAATAAAGAGAATTTTAAAAATAAACTAAACATATATTTTGAAGAAAAGATAGGAGAGAGATTAGATTATTCTAATCCAAAGAAA
>JAQWJZ010000027.1 GCA_029248105.1 Flavobacteriales bacterium | reverse complement strand
AGAATAACAGCCAAATGTTAACCCATTTTGCAGTGGATAAAGTCATAGTTAAATCATATTTTTAAGAGCTACTAATATAAGAATTTTTTAATCATAATTTTACGCTTAATATGAAAGCCAATTTTTTTCAAAATGTCTATGCTGTCGTTATTCAAATTCCCGAGGGGCGAGTAACGAGCTATGGGGCTATTGCTAAATATTTGGGCAGCCCTCGTTCGGCTCGAATGGTCGGCTGGGCATTAAATAAGGTCAATACCTATGAAGTTCCTGCTCATAGAGTAGTTAATAAACAAGGGCTATTAACAGGCAAGTATCATTTTGATGATACAACCCTAATGCAACAGCTATTGGAAAATGAAGGAATTCGGCTAGTAGATAATCAAATTCAAGACTTTGAAAAGGTTTTTTGGAACCCTTGTAAAGAATTGCTTTGAATCATTCTAAATAGAGCGATATTACTTATCTTTGTACCCGATGAAAATTACAAAAGAACAAGTATTAAAAGCGCTTTCTACATTTACTCTTCCCGGAGGTGGTAAGGACTTAGTTTCGACCAATGCTATTCGCAATATTCAAATCTTTGGTACAGAAGTTTTACTGGATATCGAGATTGACAACCCTACACTTCAATACAAGAAAAAAGTTGAGGTAGATTGCATCAAAGCAATACACGATTATGTCTTTGAAAAAGCGGATGTAAAAGTCAATCTACTTATTAATGCGCCAGAGAAAAAGCCCAATATCATTCGAGGCAACGAGATACCTGGTGTTAAAAATATCATTGCTATTGCCTCGGGAAAAGGCGGTGTAGGAAAATCTACCGTTACGGCCAACTTGGCTGTTGCACTTGCCGACAAAGGCTACAAAGTAGGATTGGTAGATGCCGATATATACGGCCCTTCAATGCCCATTATGTTTGACGTTGTAAAAGCTAAACCTAACGGCAGAGAAGTGAATGGTAAACGTAAAATATTACCTGTTGAAAGCTATGGCGTTAAGTTATTGTCTATCGGATTTTTTGCCAATACCGATCAGGCTGTTGTATGGCGAGGTGCTATGGCGTCAAAAGCTTTAAATCAAATGTTATGGGATGCCGAATGGGGCGAATTAGACTATATGCTTATTGATTTACCACCTGGCACTGGTGATATTCACTTGTCTTTGGTACAATCTATTCCTGTTGGTGCGGCAGTGGTGGTGAGTACACCTCAAAATATTGCTTTGGCAGACGCTCGAAAAGGAGTCGCTATGTTCCAAATGGACTCTATCAATGTCCCTGTTCTGGGAATAGTAGAAAACATGTCGTATTTCACTCCAAAAGAATTACCGAACAATAAATATTATATATTTGGACAAGAAGGAGCTAGAGTACTAGCTGAAAAACTAGAACTGCCTCTATTGGCTGAAATACCACTAGTGCAAAGTGTAAGAGAAGCTGCCGATGCTGGTCGCCCTGCCGTATTGCAAGGCTCAACACCTGCGGCTGTAGCCTTTTTAGATTTTGCTGACAAGGTAGTTGAAGAAATGAATAAAAGAAACCAATTAGAAGCAACAAAGCGTGTAGAAATAACAAACACTGATGGTTGCTCAACAAATTAGAAATGGGAATTATAACAGATTCAACAGTAATTAATAAAATAGAAGAAGCCTTAGCTCAAGTACGTCCTTTTTTAGAATCTGACGGCGGCGATATTCGACTTATTGAGGTTACCGACGATTATATAGTAAAAGTAAAATTACTTGGCGCATGTAGTGATTGTCATGTTAGTATGATGACACTCAAAGCAGGTGTTGAACAGGCTATTAAAAAGGTTTTGCCTGAAGTTCAAAAAGTAGTTGATATTGATAAATTAGAAGATTAATGACTCAAGAAACAGTAGAAAAAGTAGTTATTTTCTTCGCTGGTGATTCGGGAGATGGTATTCAATTAACAGGCTCACAGTTTACGAATACAGCAGCCTTATATGGTAACGACCTCAGTACATTTCCTGATTTTCCTGCCGAAATACGTGCGCCACAAGGTACACTAGCTGGTGTTTCAGGTTTTCAAATTTCATTTGGTAGCACCGAGATATTTACGCCTGGTGACGAATGCGATGTGTTGGTAGTCATGAACGTAGCTGCTCTAAAAGCCAATCTTAAGCGATTGAAAAAGGGTGGAGCAATTATTCTAAACACAGACGGTTTTGATAAACGTAATTTAAGACTTGCTGGTTTTGCTGATGATGAAAACCCATTAACAGATAATTCACTTGTTGATTATAGAGTGAGTGAAATGAACGTGACCAAATTGACACGTGAATGTTTGGTTGACGTTACATTAGGTGTTAAAGAAAAAGACCGTTGCAAAAATATGTTCGTTCTCGGCTTTGTCTATTGGATGTATAACCGTTCGCTAGATCATACCATAGATTTTCTAAAGCAGAAATTTAAAAGTAAGCCTGAGGTTTCAGAGGCTAATACTAAAGTGTTAAAAGCGGGGTATAACTTTGCTAATACTTGTGAGATTTCAAGTAGTCGATTTGAGGTTAAACCGGCCAAGATGCCTTCAGGCACTTATCGTAATATAATGGGAAATCAGGCCACAGCTATGGGACTCATTGCGGCTTCTCAACAGTCAGGATTAAATCTATTTTATGGTTCTTATCCTATAACACCCGCATCGGATATTTTACACGAGTTAGCCAAGCACAAAAATTTTGGTGTGCGTTCTTTTCAAGCAGAAGATGAAATTGCAGCTGTCAGTGCAAGTATAGGAGCTTCTTTTGGTGGCGCATTGGGTGTTACTGCAACTTCAGGACCTGGTGTAGCTTTAAAAGGTGAAGCCATAGGATTAGCATTTATGTTAGAGCTACCACTTGTTATTGTCAATGTTCAAAGGGGTGGACCATCAACAGGATTGCCCACAAAAACAGAACAAGCCGATTTGCTTCAGGCTATGTATGGTAGAAATGGCGAAGCCCCTGTGCCAATTGTGTCAGCAAGTACGCCATCTGATTGCTTTGAGGCAACACTTGAAGCCTGTCGTATTGCTATTGAACACATGACACCTGTTTTCTTCTTATCTGACGGATATATTGCCAATGGCGCAGAGCCCTGGTTGTTCCCTCAGTCTAAAGATTTAAAACCGATTAGCGTACCCATTACCAAAAAAGAAAGTGCCGACTATTTCCCTTACAAAAGAGACCATAAATTAGTTAGAGAATGGGCAATTCCTGGCATGTCAGGATTAGAACATAGAGTTGGTGGCTTGGAGAAAGAAGCTGAAACAGGAAATGTTTCTTACGACTCCAATAACCATGAGTTTATGGTCAAAACTAGAGCTCAAAAAGTAGAACGCATAGCTGACTTCATTCCAAATCAAGAATTAGATGCTGGAAAAGAGAATGCCAAAGTATTAGTTTTAGCATGGGGTTCAACCTATGGTGCTATAAAGACAGCTGTTAAAGAATTGTTGTCCGAAGGCTATTCGGTAGCACATGCTCACTTACGCTATATCAATCCATTTCCTAAAAACCTAGAAACTCTAATCCAATCCTACGATAAGGTATTGATGCCAGAAATAAATGATGGTCAATTGATAAAACTGATTCGTGATAAATACCTTATTGATGCTATCCCTATGAATAAGATTCAAGGAATACCATTTGAAGCTAGAGAAATTAAGAACCGAATTATTGAATTGCACGATGGAGAATAAGGTATATACAGCTAAAGATTTTTCTTCTGACCAAGAGGTACGTTGGTGTCCTGGTTGTGGTGATTATTCTATACTTAAACAAGTACAGTCGGTAATGCCAGAAATCAATGTGCCTAAAGAAGATATCGTTTTTATTTCAGGAATTGGATGCTCTTCTCGTTTCCCTTATTATATGGAAACTTATGGTATGCACTCTATTCATGGTAGAGCAACAGCTATAGCTAGTGGGCTCAAAGCAGCACGACCAGATTTAAGTGTCTGGATAATCACAGGCGATGGCGATTCATTATCTATTGGAGGTAATCATTTGATTCATCTTTTGAGAAGGAATTTCGATACTAACGTTCTGTTATTTAATAATCAGATTTATGGATTGACTAAAGGTCAGTATTCGCCCACCTCAGAACAGGGTAAAAAGACTAAATCTACTCCAATGGGTTCTATTGACCATCCTTTTAATCCATTAGCGTTGTGTATGGGAGCCGATGCTACTTTCATAGCTCGAACTATGGATAGAGACCCTAAGCATATGCGAGAAATGCTCAAACGTTCCAACGACCATAAGGGAACATCTTTGCTAGAAATATATCAAAATTGTAATGTTTTCAATGATGGGGCCTTTTTTGGAATGACTGATAAAGCCACCAAAATGAATCAAACTTTATTCTTGGAACATGGACAGCCTTTATTATTCGGAGAAAATAAAGAAAAAGGAATTCGTCTAGACGGTTTTAAGCCTGTTATTGTTTCATTAGCTGATTGTTCAGTTGAAGACCTTTGGGTTCACGATGAAAAAGATAGAGTTAAAGCAGGCTTGCTCACCCGTTTTTTTGATGCAGAGTTCCCTCGTCCTTTTGGTGTTTTTTACTCTGAAGATAGACACACCTACGAAGATGCTTTAGTACAACAAATTGATACTGCTACCGAACAAAAAGGCAAAGGTAATTTAGACGACTTGCTTAAAGGGTCAAATACTTGGACCATCGATTAAAAATCGAATTTAGCACTGAAGCGTAACCCCAAACCCCTTTGTCCAAAAAGAGAAGCTACCTCGTATTTTTCATCGAGATAATTTAGTCTTTTAACTAAATCGACACGTAAGAATTTAAGAATATTAGTTACCCCTACACTCGCTTCAATATAAGGTGTTTCATTAAGTATATGTGTAGTGGGATTGCCATCCAAATCAGTGGGTAGCTTAAGGAGATATTTATCAATTTCTGGATTGTTGACGTCTGTTAGTCTTCCCATTATGGCCTTAATGCCAACGACTTCCCTAACCTTTAAATTTTTGAGTAAAGGCAATTTGTTGAAAATGGCTCCTTTGAAAAAATGAGTCCACTTAACACTCAGATATTCATCGTTGACAAACTCCATAAAGTTCATGGTGTTGAAGGCTTCCTTCTGATAGCCTAGAGATTGATTGGCAATAGGTATTTGTAGCAAAGGGAAAGGAGCCTTGCCCCAAAATTTGCCAAACTCTACGTTCATGTCGGAATGCCCCATAAGAGGAACATATACTCTTTTGATAATTTCAAAAGTAGATTTTGAAAAATCGTGTTCCCCATTAAAAAACCCCTCCAAGCCAATCGTATGCTTAAGAACAAAGACAGGGTGTTTATTTGTTATCCTTTGCCTACCATTTTTCGTTTGATAAAACTTTTCGTTTGGAGCGTACCTTAGTTTTACGGAAAATTCATCAGTATTGATATGGTAATCTTTATGCCCAAAACCATTTTCAAAAGATAAATTTCCTAAGGGCTTCAACCGCTTGTTTTCGTATTTCAAATCAAACGAAAATCCACTTGAAAACTCGTTTAAATATCCCAATTTAAATTTATGAATAAGTAACATCTTATCAGAAATACCAGGGTTAAAGGAAAGTAAGAAATTGTCGTGGTCTAATTTTTCTAAAAATTGACCAGGGAACAAAGTCCTCCTTGATAACGAGGCGTAAAATTGGTGTTGTGGATTTTTTAGATAATTGTCATTTAACGAATAATTTATGCCGCTTAGGTACTTAATTCTTAAATCGCCCAAGCCTATTGCAATATGACCTTTTAGCTGAAATTTCTCGTTGAATTTAGTGGTTGTTCTACCACCTATTCTTAGTTTTAATCCTTCTATTTCATTCCAGCTCACGAAAGTTGCCACGGTTCCTAGTTCATACCAATTGCAATCAATCCAGCCTGAAGTGAGAATCGAAGCAGCTTCAGAAATAATTTTAAATGTTCTTATGTTTTGAATGCTATCTATCATAGTGTAGATGCCTTCTTCATTCTCGTTGAGTTTTTCGTGCCTGTTTTGCTCCCAATAAGCGTTAGTTGCTAGTTTATCGTTTAGCCTAATTACATGTCCCTTTGCTGAATAGATAGAGTCATGTCTAGCTTTATCAATAATATAGTTTTGACAAGAAACGGTCTTTTTGCCCAATATGCCCGTTTGTTTTTCTGAAAAGCTATAATCTATAAATATGTTATCTCTCTTTAGTAGCCACTTCTTTTTATCCACTTTTGTATAGTCCTGTTGAATACGGAGGTCATTTACAAAGTTTAGATTTATGTTTTTATTAATGCCCATTTCTACTTTACGAATAGCAAAAGTGCCATCGTTTAAAATGAATAAATTGCCCGTAAAGGCAAAATCAGATTTTGAACGAGGAGAAAACCCTAAATTAATGCAGTCTATACCATCGACAGCCAATGTGTCAATAATGAAGAATTTATAGATGTTGGGGGCTATTGAATTTATAGGGCTAGGAAAATGATTGCCAAAAAGTATAATCTGATTGTCGTAAATATTAATGTCTGAATACAGTTTTTTCATGAAATGACCAATGCCATCACTATCCAATCGGTTTAGGTGACCTCTCATTTTTGTACCTAGTATATACTCTTTTTGACTATCTGGGTTTTTTCTGTAATACACTTTTGAAATATTTTCTCTTATGAAAAACGGGATAAATGGTTTGCCGTTTATTTCTGACGTATCCACATAACTTTCAAATACAAATTGAAAGTTTTTGGTTAGTTTATTGTCAACGATTTTTTCAGAAAAATTGTTCAAATCAAATTCTACCTTTTCGTATTTGTCGTATTCGTAATAACTCAAGGTCTGTTCGTGGTTGTTGTCTTTGTGTTCTATGATCTTTCTAATCAATGACACCGCAGGGCTGCTTTCGTTTTTATACTTTGCTTTTTTCTTTTCTAATATATTGACCGTATTAATTTTAACAGAAGAAGTTTTTAATTTGAAATGGATAGTCTGACTTTTATTCTTAGTGATTTTTCGGACGTCTTTTTGGTAACCTAAAAAAGAGGCTGACAAACTATCTGTCGCCTATTTTGTTTCTAAGGAATATACACCATCGAAGTCGGTTGTTGTACCTATGTTAGAGTTGATAAAATTGATGTTCACGAATGGCATAGGGGCATTTGACTCATCTGTCACTTTGCCTTTTACTTTGGTTGTTTGTGCTTTAAGCTGAAAAATGCTAATTCCAAAAAATAGAAGTACAATTATAGAGGATTTGATTTGGTGTTTTTTCATTTGAAGGAGGCTTTTAAGGAATCTATTTCATCATTTCAAATGATTAGGGATTTTACAAATAGGAATCGGTATCATCTTATGTTTATTGGCTTTATTTAGGGACTTATAAATATCTAAGACCTCTTGTTGTCGTTTATTCAGATTGTGGTCATTTCCATCGTAGCTCATCGCCCATTCTAATTCAGGATAGCTCGCGCCAATCTGATCCTCGTCTGTTCTGTCGTCTCCCCATAAGCCATCAGTAGGTGCAGCTGTAAGAATAGAGTTTGTTACGCCAAGTTCTTTGCCGATTTCAAAGACTTCAGATTTTAGTAAATCCGCAATAGGACTTAAATCTACTCCTCCATCACCGTATTTAGTATAAAAACCAATGCCAAAATCTTCTACTTTGTTGCCTGTGCCAACAACTAAGTAATTGTTAAGTTGAGCATAATAATAAAGAGTTGTCATTCGAAGTCTAGCTCTTGAATTTACTAAAGCCATTTCATGATTGTTGCTATTAGTTTCATTGCTGATAGTTTGCACAAATCTATTATAGGTATGATCTAGGTTTACACAAATAGAGTCAACATTTTTGAAATTATTTTTGAGCCACTGTATATGTTCTTTCGCTCTATTAACTTGATTGCTTTCTTGATGAATGGGCATCTCTAAGCACAGTACTTTTTGACCTGTTTTAGCAGCTAAAGTAGAGGTTACTGCTGAGTCAATGCCTCCCGAAATACCAACCACAAAGCCTTTTGTTTTTGAATTGTTAAGGTAGTCAGACAACCATTGGCAAATATGTTCAACGCATTCTTTTGTTTGCATAGCAGTACAAAGGTAATAAATCGTAATTTTACAGCATGAAAAAGACGGCCTATTATTTCCTCTTTATTTTAATTTTTCAATTGTTTGCCTGTATAGGCGATGAGTCATCTAATTTTGAGGTTGAAGTAAAACGTTTGGATAGTATTTATAGTGTTGATCCGCAAACAGCAATTTATTCTGATTATGCGGATGAATACGGCTATTTCTGGGAAATTTATACCCAAAACATTATACCTCTTTCAGAAGAGGCTTTTTCAGATTCACTACAAGCATTTCAAGAAGAAAAAGATTTTGCTAAACCTTTCAAAGAGGTCGTTCAAGTTTATGCCGATTTTAAGCCATATGAAAAAGAATTGTCTAGAGCTTACTATCATTACCACAACGCTTTCCCTAACAAAGTAGTTCCTGTAATTGTAACCTTTTTTGGTGGTTTCAATTATGTCGCTATTGCAACAGATAGCACCTTAGCTATTGGCTTAGAAATGTTCTTAGGCAATGACGCTCATTATTCTAATATCATACATAAGTTCCCAAAGTATATGCACCAGCAATTTCAGTCTGATTACCTTGCTAGTGTAGCTGTAAATGGTTGGTTAAAAGCAGAGTTCCCAGTTCAATTTGATAACTTTTTATCTCAAATGATTCATTATGGGAAAATAAAATATGCCTTGAACGAATTTTTAGTCGATGCCCCACCTCATATAATAATGGGTTTTACAGAGCAACAAATGGAATGGAGTGAGGGTAGTGAATTTTCCATTTGGAAATTCCTAATTGAAGAGGGTTTGTTATATTCTAACGATCAGTCAATCATAGCTAAATATATGAATCCTGCTCCATATTCTAAAGGCATGCCCTTAGAGTCTCCGGGCCAGGTGTCTTTATGGATTGGGTGGAACATCGTTGATGAGTTTATGCAAAACAATCCTAAAGTTACTATTGAACAGTTGTTTCAAATTCAAGATGCTCAATACATCTTAAATAATTCTAAATACAAACCATAATGAGTGCAAAAGAATCTCAAATAAGAATCAATGTAGAGTTAGATGACAATAATATTCCCGAAAAATTATTTTGGGAAGCATCTGACGGTGGACAAGAATTAAGCGAGTGTAAAGCCGCTTTTTTATCTTTCTGGGACAACAAATCTAAAGACACATTACGTATAGATTTGTGGACTAAAGAAATGCGTACCGACGAAATGAAACATTTTTTTCATCAAACTTTAGTTTCTATGGCTGATACTTTGGAAAGAGCAACAAATGAAGACAAAATGGCTGCTGATATGCGTGATTTTTGTCATCACTTTGCCGAAAAATTACTTCGCTAAACGTATAATTTGTTGGTTTCGCCAATAAAGTTTAGAATTTCTTCTTGACCACTTTTTTTGGTTGCAGAGCTTAAAAATATCTGAGGTAATTCTTCCCAGTTTTTTAATAATTCTTTTTTATAATGGTTCAGATTTTCGGCACTTTCTTTTTTAGAAAGCTTGTCTTGCTTAGTGAAGCAAATAACAAAAGGTATGCCATTTTCACCTAGCCATTGCATAAACTCCAAATCGATGGCTTGGGGCTTGAGCCTAGAGTCTAATAGTACAAACAAGCACATCAGGCTTTCCCTTTTCAATAAGTATTCTTTAATAAATTGAGAGAACTCATGGCGTTGCGTCTTTGATACACTTGCATAGCCATATCCTGGCAAATCTACTAAGTACCAAAGCTTATTTATCAGAAAGTGATTAATAAGTTGTGTTTTTCCTGGTTTGCCCGAAACTTTAGCTAAGCTTTTTCTTTCAGTAAGCATGTTGATTAATGAAGACTTGCCCACATTTGAACGTCCAATAAAGGCATACTCTGGCATATCTGCTTTAGGGCATTTTTTAATGTCCGTGTTACTGATTACAAACTCAGCTTGTTTGATGCGCATGTGAAATTTTATTTGATATTGGTCTTTAGCCAATTGCAAAGAATTTTAGAAAATTCTTCGGGATGTTCCCACATTGGAGAGTGTCCGCACTTGTCTATCCAATAAAGGTCTGAGCGTTGGAAAAGACTATGAAACTCTTCAGCTACATGAGGTGGTGTAACGTTGTCTTGCTTACCCCATATTAGGCAAACCGGAAAGTCTAAGTGCGGAATGTCTTTACTCATATTGTGACGAATGGCTGACTTCGCCATAGTCAATAAACGAATGACAGAATTTCTATTGTTTGCGATTTCAAAGACCGTATCGACCAAGCTTTTGGTCGCCATTTTTGGATCATAGAAGACTTCCTCAGTTTTAGTTCGGATATAGTCATAGTCACCTCTTCTAGGAAAAGTATCGCCCATAGAGTTTTCGTAAAGACCAGAAGATCCTGTAAGTACTAAGCCGTTGACTATCTCAGGATGATCTTTTGCAAACACCAAAGAAATATGACCGCCTAAAGAGTTTCCAAACAAAGAAACATTGTCAATTTGTTTATGCTTTAAAAACGTATAAACGTAGTCCGAAAAATGCTTGATACTTGTTTTAAGAATAGGCTTTTCAAATAGAGGCAATACCGGTCCAATAACCTTGTATCCGCTATCAACGAGTTTAGGAATGACACTCTCAAAATTGTCCAAGCCTCCCATTAAACCATGAAGTAAAACAATTACAGGGCCTTCACCAACTTCCACATATTCATAGCCACCTTCTTTAATCGTTTCTAAAATCATCCAGATTAAATTTTGCACAAAAATACGCAAAAAATAATACCCTCAACCAAATAGATTGCAATCAGATGAAAACAGGTTTTTTAGATAAAAGTGTGAAGAGTTATCAACAATGTGGTAAAATGTGGTAAAATGTGGAGCAAAATTCCATATATTTACAGCTTACATACGATTTAGATGATTAACCTAATTGGAACATACGAATGCAAGATTGATGCTAAAGGGAGATTGATGCTTCCTGCGGTATTGAAGAAGCAGCTATCGCCGATAATAGGCGAAGGCTTTGTGCTCAAGCGCTCTGTGTTTAGCAATTGTCTAGAGATTCACCCCATGAGTGAGTGGAATGTTCTGATGGCCGAGGTCAATAAGTTAAATCGATTTGTAAAGAAAAATAATGACTTCATTCGCTTGTTTACTGCTGGTGTTAAGATGTTGGAAACAGATTCAAATGCTCGACTACAAATTCCAAAAGACCTTATAGCATTTGCCAATATTTCTAAAAATGTAGTCATTTCTTGTTCGGTAAATATGATAGAAGTATGGGATAAAGACCGCTACGAGCAAGTCCTCAAAGATGCAACATCTGACTTTGCAGATTTAGCAGAAGAAGTAATGGGCAACATTCAAAACGAAGACTAATGGCATATCACAAGGCAGTTTTATTAGACGAATCAATAGCTGGCCTTTCCATTGACCCCAACGGCACTTATGTAGATGTCACCTTCGGCGGTGGCGGACATTCAAAATCAATCTTAGACCAATTAGAAAATGGTAAGCTATTTGCTTTCGATCAAGATAGCGATGCGCAGCAAAATCGTATTGAGGATAATCGATTAGTCTTGATTGCTCAGAATTTTAGATTTATTAAAAAATGGTTACGACTAGAGGGCATTAACGAAGTTGATGGCATTCTTGCGGATTTGGGAGTGTCTTCTCATCAGTTCGATACTGCTGAACGTGGATTTTCTATACGTGAAGAAGGAGAGCTGGATATGCGAATGAATAGGCAGCAAAACACTTCTGCCAAGACCATAGTCAATGAATATGATGTTAATGATTTAAGTAGAATTTTCAGACAATTTGGAGAGTTGAATAATGCCTATTCTCTAGCAAAATCTATTGTAAGTTTTCGAGAAGAAAAAGAAATTGAAACCACGGAAGATTTAAAAGAAGCGGTTAAAAATCATGTTCCACCTCACAAGAAAAATAAAATTTTAGCTCAACTGTTTCAAGCAATTCGCATAGAAGTAAACGACGAAATAAATGCGCTGAAAGAGATGTTAATTCAATCTGTTGATTTGCTTAAAAAAGGGGGGAGACTGTCTGTTATATCTTACCACTCGCTAGAAGATAGGTTAGTCAAAAACCTCATTAAATCAGGAAATTTTGAAGGAGAAATAGAAAAGGATTTATACGGTGTTCCGAACTTGACTCTTAAGTCCATAAACAGAAAGCCCATTACCGCATCTCAAGAAGAAATTGACGGAAACCCTCGCTCAAGAAGCGCGAAATTAAGAGTAGGAGAAAAAATAGCATGAAAGATTTGAAACATACATATCAGGCTAAGAAAGGGTTTCAAAATAGTCTTTCCGATTTACTTAGTGGCAAGGTTCTCGAAAAAGGGTTGTTTGAATTGCTTCCTTTCTCTCTGTATATCTGCTTCCTTTTAGTGTTATATATCAACAATTCATATAATGCCGAAGGATATGTTAGAACAGTTTCATCATTAGAAAGAGAGCTTAAAGACTTGCGTTCAGAATATATTACTACCAAGTCTTTATTGATGTTTCAAAGTAAGCAAACGGAAGTACAAGCATTAGTAGCTAGTCAAGGATTAGAGCAAAGCCAATCCCAACCATTTATAATCCGTGCCAACTAATGAAACATTCTAAAAACATAAAAAGACGAGCTGTTGCTATATACCTTTTTATGATTTTGTTGGCACTTGTTATTATCATTCAACCTCTTTACACACAGTTTTTTGAATCCCATTTATGGAATACCGATAAGTACAATGTAACCCGTACAGTAAGTGTTCCAGCATCTCGAGGAAATATTTATGCTGACGATTTGTCTCTCTTAGCAACTTCTATACCAGAGTACGAAATACGTTGGGACGCCAAGCAAGTGGATAAAGAATTATTTCTCTCTGAAGTCGAAGAATTATCTGTGCTATTGTCAGAGCTTTTTGAGGATAAGGCAGCTTTTGAATATTCTATGTATCTAAGAAAAATATGGAAAAAGCAAAGTAGATATGCTCTTATCAAAAGAAAGGTAAATTTCAATGACCTTAAAGCCTTAAAGCGTTTTCCTATTTTTAGAGAAGGAAGGTATAGAGGCGGTTTTCAGTATAAGCAATTGAATATCCGTCAAAAGCCATTTCAGTTATTGGCAGGAAGAACAATAGGATACCATAAAAAGCAATCTAAATCTGTAGGCATCGAGGGGGCTTTTAATTATGATTTAAAAGGGAAAGATGGGGAAAGACTAGAACAAAGGTTGGCAGGAAACGAATGGATGCCAATAAGAGAAAGAGAGTCTTCGCCTGGCAAAGATGTTATAACAACTATTGATATTCGTTTTCAAGACATTGCCCATAAGGCTCTCTTTGATAGATTGTCTTTTCACAACGCTGATTTCGGTACAACTATTCTTATGGAAGTTGCGACAGGCGAGATTAAGTCTATTGTCAATTTGAAAAAAGTTGAAGATGATAAGTATAGTGAATTTTACAATTTTGCTATTGGTAGAAGTGTAGAGCCGGGGTCAACTTTTAAATTAGCCTCTGTCATTGCTGGTTTAGAAGATGGTTATCTTCAATTAGATGATTCTGTTAATACTACAGGCGGAGAATATAGCTTTTACGATAGAGTGATGCGTGACTCTAAAAAGGGAGGATACGGGGTGATTTCTCTGGAAACATCTTTTACAAAATCTTCTAATGTTGGTATTTCCAAGTTGATAAACAAGCATTACAAGAGTAAGCCCTCACAATTCGTTGATAGACTCTATAGTATGGGGCTTAATGAGCCTTTAAATATTGCATTATCAGGAGAGGTAAAGCCTGATATAAGACATCCAAAACAATCTTCAAATTGGTCAGGTATTACTCTACCTTGGATGTCTATTGGCTACGGAATTAAGATGACACCTTTGCAAATTCTCAGTTTTTATGCGGCTATTGCCAATGACGGCCAACGCATGAAACCCCTATTTGTCAAGTCTATTATATCAAATGGAATTGTAGAAAAAAACTTTAGCCCTGAAGTTCTGAACCCATCCATTTGTTCAATGACGACTATTCATAAGGTGAAAAAAATACTGGAGGGTGTGGTAGAAGATGGTACCGCAAGAAGCATTAAGTCTAAGCAATACAAGATTGCAGGAAAGACAGGGACTGCTCAGCTCATTGTTGATGGTAGCTACAACAACCAAAGACACTTAGCGTCATTCGTTGGTTATTTTCCTGCTGACAACCCAAAGTATGCGTGTATTGTAATGATTAATGATCCTCAAGAAAATGGTAGCTATGGTGGTGATGTTGCGGCTCCAGTGTTCAGAAAAATATCGGATTATGTAATGAATACCGACTTAAGTGTATATGAAGAAGACACTTTGAAAAAACATCAAATACCTGTTTCAAAAGATGGTTATAAAAAACATTTAACAACTGTATTTAACGTTTTAGATGTTCCCATTTCTAGCGATGATAATATGGCCCAGTGGGTACTTACTAAATCTAAAAAGGAAGAAGTACAACTACAAACTAGAAATATTACACGGGATTTAGAAAAAAATAAAATGCCCAATATCAAAGGAATGGGATTAAACGATGTGCTATTTCTTTTAGAGAATTATGGATTAAAGGTCAATTACTCTGGTCGAGGGAGTGTAAAAGAACAATCAATCACTAAAGGTGCACAGATAAGAAGAGGTCAAAACTTAACAATTGTACTGTCATGAAGTTATTACAAGACATATTGTTTAAAGTAGAAATACTTGAAGTTGCTGGTTCGACTCATAAAGCAATACCCAATGTTTGTTTCGATTCAAGAAAGGTATCGAAAGACGCTTTATTTATAGCAATTAAAGGTACTCTTAGTGATGGTCATGAATATATAAGTCAGGCCATTGAGAAAGGAGCTGTGGCTATTCTAGCAGAAGAGCTACCCCTTACGAAGCCCGATGGCATTACATATATAAGAGTTAAGGATAGTTCGAAAGCCTTAGGTTTAATTGCTTCAAACTTTTACGATAATCCTTCAGATAAATTAAAGCTTGTTGCTGTGACAGGGACTAACGGAAAAACCTCCATAGTTAGTTTGTTGCATCAGTTTTATCAATCGCTAGGGGTAAAGTCAGGTGTTTTATCAACCATAGTCAATAAGATTGGGTTTAACGAAATTCCATCTACACATACTACACCAGATGCTTTAAGCATCAACAAGCTATTATCAGAAATGGTTAATGAGGATTGTAAGTTTTGTTTTATGGAAGCGAGTTCTCATGCTATACACCAAAATAGAATATCTGGATTGCATTTTACAGGAGCCGTTTTTACAAATATTTCACATGATCATCTAGATTATCATAAGACTTTTGATGATTACATATTAGCAAAAAAAGCACTATTCGATAGCCTTCCGACCAATGCATTTGCTTTGGTAAATAAAGACGATAGACATGGCTTAAATATGTTACACCATTGTGACGCTAAAACATACAGTTACGCTCTAAAGTCCTCAGCTGATTTCAAAGCCAAAATCATTGAGCATCAATTTGATGGAATGCTTTTAAATGTGGAAGGTAAGGAAGTATGGACTAAGCTTATCGGTGAGTTTAATGCTTACAACCTATTAGCCATTTATGCTACGGCTACCCTTTTGGGAGAAGATAATTTACAAGCGCTCACTAGTCTTAGTGTTTTGAATAGCGCAGAAGGTAGATTCGAGGTTTTTAGATCTAGCGAAGGCTGTGTAGGTATAGTAGATTATGCTCACACTCCAGATGCTTTGCTCAATGTTATCCGTACTATTAACGAGATTAAAAATGAGCAGCAATTAATTACTGTATTTGGCTGTGGAGGCGATAGAGATAAAACTAAACGTCCGAAAATGGGGCAGATTGCCTCAGAACTTAGCGATAGGATAATTATAACAAGTGATAATCCTCGTACTGAAAAACCAGAGGCTATATTGAAAGATATCGCTCAAGGTGTAGATTCCAAAAATCAAAAGAAAGTATTAACCATTTCTGATAGAAAAGAGGCCATCAAGACGGCTTGTTCTTTAGCCAATGATGGAGATATCATTCTTATAGCGGGAAAAGGACATGAAAAATATCAAGAAGTCGATGGCGAGAAGTTTCCTTTCGATGACAAAGAAGAATTAAAAAACACATTTAACCTACTTAGAAAATAATGATTTATTACTTATTTGAATATTTAGAATCCGTTTATCAATTACCTGGGGCAGGTGTGTTTCAATACATTTCTTTTAGAGCAGCATTAGCCGTGATTACCTCATTATTAGTGTCTATGGTTTTTGGAGGAAAGATTATCAACCTTATTAGAAACAAACAAATTGGCGAAGAAGTTAGAACGCTTGGCTTAGAGGGTGAAGCACAGAAGAAAGGAACGCCAACGATGGGAGGTTTGATTATCCTCGCGGCAATATTATTACCCACACTTTTATTTGCTAAGCTTTCTAATATTTATGTAATCATAATGATAATCTCAACGGTGTGGCTAGGCCTTATAGGCTTCATAGATGATTACATTAAAGTCTTTAAAAAAGATAAAGAAGGATTAGCAGGAAGATTCAAAATTATAGGACAAGTAGGCTTGGGACTAATCATTGCCCTAACGATGTACTTCCACGATGGGATAACCATTAAAGAAGAAGTAAGACATGCCAATTCCAATACTGAAATTGTTTTTGGAGAGGAAACAAAATCTTTAAAAACAACCATTCCTTTTGTGAAAAACAATGAATTTGACTATACGACTTTACTCAGCTGGTTAGGCGATGGTGCTGTAAAATATTCATGGATAATCTTTGTGCTGATGGTCATTTTTGTAGTTACTGCTGTTAGTAATGGTGCAAACATGACAGATGGTTTAGATGGTTTAGCAACCGGAACCTCAGCAATAATAGGTGCCACCTTAGGCATATTAGCCTATGTGTCTGGTAATGTATTTTTTGCCGATTATCTCAACATCATGTATTTACCTAACTCGGGAGAGCTAGTAATTTATATGGCAGCCTTTGTTGGTGCTTGTGTAGGTTTCCTATGGTATAACTCTTACCCTGCACAAGTATTTATGGGTGATACAGGTAGTCTAGCACTAGGAGGAATAATTGCGGTTTTTGCAATTGCTATCAGAAAAGAATTATTAATACCTGTCTTGTGTGGCGTATTCTTAGTAGAGAATTTGTCAGTAATGCTGCAAGTCGGTTATTTCAAATACACCAAAAAGAAATTTGGCGAAGGTCGTCGAATTTTCAAGATGGCACCATTACATCATCATTTTCAAAAGTTAGGAATGCACGAAAGTAAAATCGTGACTCGCTTTTGGATTGTTGGAGTCATGTTAGCCGTTCTAACCATTGTCACTTTAAAACTGCGATAATGGAAAAAATAGTTGTGCTAGGAGGTGGAGAAAGTGGCTGTGGAGCAGCAATCTTAGCGCAACAAAAAGGATTTGACGTATTTCTTTCTGACATAGGAAAGATTAAAGAGAAATACAAAAATGTTCTTACACATAATGCGATTGAATGGGAGGAAGAAACACATTCCGAGGAGCGTTTTTTCAAAGCAGATTTAATTGTCAAAAGCCCTGGTATACCAGATACTATTCCTTTGATATTAGATTTAAAAAATGCCTCAATACCAATCATTTCAGAAATTGAATTTGCTGCACGATATACCAACGCTATTATTATTGGGATTACAGGTAGTAATGGCAAAACAACCACCACCTTGTTAGTGGGTCATATGCTCAAAAAAGCAGGGTTAAATGTTGGGGTCGCCGGAAATGTTGGTGAAAGCTTTGCACTGCAAGTTGCTAAGGAGTCACATGACATTTATGTTTTGGAGTTAAGTAGTTTTCAGCTTGATGGAATACAAAGTTTCAAGCCTAACATCGCCATTTTATTAAATATCACGCCAGACCATTTGGATCGGTATGCCAATAAAATGGAAAACTACATTCAGTCGAAAATGAGAATAACAATGAATCAAAGTTCAGAGGATTATTTAATCTACTGTTCAGACGATTTAAATTTAACAACGCATTTAAACACTCAAGCTCAAAGGTTGCCTTTTTCCATTAAAGAAAACCAGATTAAAGGAGCTTGTTTAAGTAAAGATGAGTTAGAAATAAATATTAACCAAGAATCATTTAGTATGAATATTCAACAATTAGCCTTACAAGGCAAACACAACATCTACAATTCTATGGCTGCAGCTATTTCAGCACGAATTTTAGATTTAAACAAAGATTTAATAAGAGAAAGTCTTATTGATTTTAAGAACGTAGAACATCGTCTTGAAAGAGTCATTAAGGTACATGGTATTGAGTTCATTAACGACTCAAAGGCTACCAATGTAAATTCGACTTGGTATGCTTTAGAGAGTATGACCAAAAACACCATCTGGATCGTTGGTGGAGTTGACAAAGGCAATGATTATACATCTCTTATCCCTTTAATTAAAGAAAAGGTAAAAGCAATTGTTTGCTTAGGAGAAAATATAGAGTCTATAAAATCGGCATTTGAAAACTTAAGTATTGAGATGACTTTCGCTTCATCAATGGATGAGGCCGTTAATCAATCCTATTCTCATGCTAAAAAAGGAGATGCTGTTTTACTTTCACCAGCCTGTGCTAGTTTTGATTTGTTTGAAAATTATGAGCACAGAGGCTATGAATTCAAATCATCTGTAAGAAGTTTATAAATGAATAAGCTAAAAGAATACATAAACTTAGAGGGCGATACTCGCATTTGGGCAGTTGTATTTTTTCTGTTTATTGTATCTATTGTAGTAGTATATAGTGCAACAGGTGGTTTAGCATATACTTCGTATGGAGGTAATACATGGCATTTGTTTTTCAAACATTTCAAGTTTTTAATTGTTGGACTTGTATTGATGTATTTTGTTCACAAGGTGCCCCATAAATATTTCTCTCGCTTAGGGCAGTTAGGTTTTATCATTGCCATTCCTATACTTTTATATACAGTAGCTTTTGGAACATCTCTAAACGATGCCAACCGTTGGATAACTATTGCAGATATGCCTATCAACACATTTGAAATAGGAAAAATTGCAATTACAGTATTTCTAGCTCGTCAGTTGGTAAGAAGCCAGAAAGATCTTAATGATTTAAAGAAAGTTTCATTGAAATTATTTGCGCCTTTAATCTTGGTTTGTGCAATTATCTTTCCTGCCAACCTTTCTACTGCCGCAATGATATTTTTGGCTGGTATTATGTTGTTATACTTGGGGGGTGTTCCCTTTAAATATTTAGCACTTCTTCTAGCAAGTATTCTCACATTAGGCGTTCTTGTAATCAGTTTATCCTTAACAGTTCCTGCCTTGAAAAAAACATTCCCTAGAGCTCAAACGTGGGTCAATAGGGTGAAGAATTTTTCTGAAGATAAGTCCGTAAATAGCGATGAATTTTATCAAGTAGCTCATGCTAAAATAGCCATAGTGAATGGCGGTATTAAAGGCAGAGGTCCTGGAAAAAGTACTCAACGTAATGTTTTACCATTACCCAATTCGGATTATGTTTATGCTATACTCATTGAAGAATGGGGGGTCTTAGGCGGATTTACAGTAGTCTTTGCTTATGTAGTGCTATTGCTTCGTGGTAAACGGATTTTTAATCTAGCTAATGATCCATTAGCAGCTTATTTAGGAGTAGGACTAAGCATATCTTTAGTTCTACAAGCTTTTATAAATATGGCTGTGGCAGTTGATTTTTTTCCTGTTACAGGTCAAACCTTACCCCTTATTAGTATGGGTGGTGTTTCGGTCATATTCACATGTGTTTCCTTAGGAATTATCCTAAGTACTAGTCGAAGTGTTAACGTTTCTAAAATAAGTGCCAATGTCAATTAGAGTAATCATAAGTGGTGGCGGTACTGGAGGGCATATCTTCCCAGCGATTTCTATTGCCAATGAACTGAAACAAAGAGTTAAGGACATAGATATACTATTTGTTGGTGCAAAAGGGCGTATGGAAATGGAGAAGGTTCCTAAAGCAGGGTATTCAATCCAGGGTTTAAATATAAGTGGACTCCAAAGAAATTGGAAAGACACAAGAAACTTATTGTTCCCATTCAAATTAATATCAAGTCTTTGGAAGTCCTATTGGATAGTAAAAAAATACAAACCCTCCGTGGTTGTTGGTACTGGAGGCTATGCAAGTGGACCACTCTTATTTGCGGCATCGAAACTTTCAATACCAGCACTTATACAAGAGCAAAATTCATATCCAGGTATAACCAATAGGCTATTGTCAAAATCTGTTCAGAAGATATGTGTAGCATACGACAATATGCAACGCTTTTTTCCAAAAGATAAGCTAATGCTATTAGGCAATCCTGTTCGTCAAGATTTACTTGCATCAGCTTCTAAAAAGCACCAAGCTATTCAGCAATTTAATCTGAACGATAAGCGACCTACGGTATTAGTTGTTGGAGGTAGTTTAGGAGCAAGGACAATCAATCAATCGATAGCATCTCTTGCCCAAGAGTTTGAGAAAAACAATATTCAAGTTATATGGCAAACAGGCTTGTCCTATGAAAAGAAAGCTAAGGAAATATGCCATAGTTTATCCAATGTTCAGGCCCATGCTTTCATTTACGATATGGACTTAGCATATAGTGTTGCTGATATAATTATATCGAGAGCTGGAGCAAGTACAATTTCAGAGCTATGTTTGATAGGGAAACCTGCAATATTAGTCCCTTCGCCCAATGTGGCTGAAGACCATCAAACAAAAAATGCCATGGCCTTGATAAATAAAAATGCCGCTCTGATGGTGAAAGATATTGAAGCCAAAGAAAAATTAGGTGCCGCTATTTTCGGATTGTTAAGTGACAATGGTGGTCAAAAAAGTTTAGGAGAAAATATTAAAAAGTTAGCTATGCCTAACTCATCGGCTCTCATTGTAGATGAGGTTTTAAAATTAGTGCAAGAAAAATGAATATTAAGTTAGTTGAACATATTTATTTCGTTGGAATAGGCGGTATCGGAATGTCTGCCTTGGCACGTTACTTTAATGCAAAGGGTAAGAAAGTAAGTGGTTATGATAAAACCCCCTCCACAATTACTCAAGCACTAACTGACGAGGGTATTAACTTACATTTTGATGAGAATTATATACCACAAGAAATCCTTGACTCCGACTTTCAGTCAGTACTTATTGTATATACTCCGGCCGTAAGTTTAAGTAGTCCGCAATTAACACCATTTTCTTCTCATAAGTGGATCGTTTTGAAACGAGCAGAGTTGTTAGGTCTTATTACAGAAGATGCCTACACTATTGCTGTTGCAGGAACACATGGTAAAACAACTACCTCATGTATTTTGGCACATATATTAAAGTATTCAGATATATACTGCACCGCCTTTTTAGGAGGAATTAGTAGTAATTATAATTCTAATCTATTGTTATCAGAATCTGGTAATATTGTCGTTGTTGAAGCTGATGAATACGATAGATCTTTTTTAAAGCTTTCTCCAGATATTACAATAATTACCTCTGTTGATCCTGACCATTTAGACATTTATGAAAATGCAGAGGATATGCAGAATACATTTAAAATGTTTGCTAAGAATACTAAGCCTAATGGTCTTCTTTTAGTAAACAAATCCATAAATATAGATTTTGATTGCCCTGAGGATATTAGTCTGATGACCTATTCCGCATCTTTAAGAGCAGACAACTTTGCTATTAATTTATGTATAGAGAATGGAGCTCAGCAATTTGATGCTAATATCAAAGATTTAATGCCTGGTCAAGTATATGAATATGAGTTAAAAGATGTTCAGCTCCAATTGCCTGGAAAACATAATGTGGAAAATGCCTTGGCGGCAATTGTTGTAGCATCTTCATTAGGGGCGAATCCGCAAAATATAAAATCTGCAATAGCCGATTTTAAAGGCGTAAAAAGAAGATATGATCTACATGCTAAAGGTAAATATGTATATATCGACGACTACGCTCATCACCCAGAAGAAATTAAAGCAACGCTAATAGCTACCAAAGAGTTATTTCCAAATAAAAAGATAACGGTAGTATTTCAGCCTCATTTATATTCCAGAACACGAGATTTTGCTTCCGAATTTGGCGATGCGTTATCATTAGCAGACGAGGTGTTGTTGTTAGATATTTACCCAGCTAGAGAATTACCTATTGAAGGGGTAGATTCAAAAATGCTTCTAGATAAAATCTCAGAGTGTGAAAAATCTCTCGTTAGTAAAGTCGATTTAGTTGAAGAATTAATCAACCCGAAAAGAGAACTGTTACTAACGCTTGGGGCAGGAGATATAGACCAATTCGTTGAACCAATTAAAAAATGTTACGTCAATGAAATGGGTTAAGATAATATCACAAATATTATTTGTTGTAGGCTTAATTTTTCTATTAGGCTTTACGAATCAACGCCATAGTGAAAAACGATGTGTAGACTATCGAATTGAGTTAGCTGATGAAAACATATCGCTAATAACTCGAGGAGAAATAATTCTACTTATGGAATCCATTCAAGATACTATCGTGGGCAAGTTGGTCAATGCAATCCCAATCTTTGATATTGAACGTAAAATTGAAGGATTAAAAAATGTCAAAAATGCTGAGGTCTTTATAGACATGGAAGGGATGCTTCATGTAGAAGTAAATCAGAAAAAAGCTGTTGTAAGGGTAAGCCCAGAAGGAAGTGAAGATTTTTATATGGACGCCAATGGTTCTATGTTTAGTTTGTCAACAAATTACACCGAGCATCTGCTTATTGCTAATGGGAATATAGAAGATAGTGTAGATTTTTCTAATGCGCTTATACTAGCAAATTATATCTCATCAGACTCATTATGGCAATCTCAAATTGTTCAAATTTACTTTAAAGAGAATAAGGAAATAGAGCTTATACCTAGAGTTGGAAATCACACCATTTTACTTGGTGATGTCGAAAATTATAAAGACAAATTCAGAAAACTGTATTTGTTTTATGAGCAAGGAGTTAATCAAGTGGGTTGGAATAATTATAAAGAAATCAACTTAAAGTTTAGGAATCAAATTGTTTGTGTAAAAAGATAATTATGGAAGAAAATACCTCAAAAATAGCTGTCGGTCTTGATATTGGAACCACAAAAATAACGGTCATTGTAGGTCGTAAAAATGAACATGGCAAAATCGAAATCCTCGGCATGGGAAATGCTCCATCGACAGGAGTCATGCGTGGTATAGTTGCCAATATAGACAAAACCACCCAGTCCATTAATAAAGCATTAGATGAGGCGATAACTTCTTCAGGCTTACAAGTGAAAAATGTTAATGTAGGGATAGCAGGTCAACATATCAAAAGTTTACAGCATAGAGGGCAATTGGTCAGAGAGAATCTTGAAACTGAAATCAATGATGCTGATATTGATAAATTGATGCAAAACATGTACAAACTAGTGATGGTTCCAGGTGAAGAAATCATCCATGTTATTCCACAAGAATATATAGTAGATAAGCAAGATAATTTCCCAGACCCTAGAGGTATGGTAGGGGTGCAGCTCGAAGCCAATTTTCATATTATAACTGGTCAAACAGCTGCCATCTCAAATATTAAGAAATGTGTTAATAATGCAAGTCTTGCTATGACCGGCTTAACATTAGAGCCACTAGCTTCGGCAACATCTGTTTTGGATCATCAAGAAATAGAAGCAGGAGTTGCACTAGTAGATATTGGAGGAGGAACTACTGATGTAGCTATATTTAAAGACGGTATAATAAGACACACTGCTGTTATCCCATTTGGAGGTAACATCATTACTCAAGATATTAAAGAAGGATGTTCAATTTTAGAGAATCAGGCAGAACTCTTAAAAATAAAATTTGGCTCTGCCTTGGCAAGTCAAAACAAAGAAAATGAAATTGTTTCTATTCCTGGATTAAGAGGTAGAGATCCTAAAGAAATATCATTAAAAAACCTAGCAAATATTATACAAGCTAGGGTAGAAGAAATAATAGAATTGGTACACCATGAGATTAAAAACTCTGGGTACGAAAGTAAACTCATTACAGGAATAGTACTTACAGGTGGTGGTAGCCAACTGAAGCACATTGGTCAACTCGTGGAGTTTCATACGGGTATTGAATGTAGGATAGGTTATCCTAACGAACATATATCATCGACTTCACCTGTCGATGTTAGTAGCCCGATGTATGCCACAGGAGTAGGACTAGTAATGAAATTTTTAGAAGAAGAAAATGGCGATGAGTTGAGTGCAGCCCAAAAGGGTAGTGCATCAAATGCAGGTTTGGGAGATTTTTTCAAAAAAATGCTCGACAAAATCGACAAATATTTAACAAATGACGAATAAACTGAACTATTAATAATTAACAATTAAAACAATGACAAACGAAAGCGTATTAGCATTCGATTTACCCAAAAATCAATCTTCCGTTATTAAGGTAATTGGAGTTGGTGGTGGTGGAAGTAATGCTGTAAACTACATGTATGAAAATGGTATCGATGGCGTGGACTTTGCGGTTTGTAATACTGATTTACAAGCTTTAGAAGCTAGCCCGATAACTACAAAAATTCAAATTGGAGCCGAAATAACCGAAGGACTTGGCGCAGGCGCTAATCCTGAAGTAGGTAGACAAGCTGCAGAAGAAAGTATCGACCGTATTGATGAACTGCTGGAAAGCAATACAAAGATGCTATTCATTACTGCTGGTATGGGCGGTGGAACAGGTACTGGTGCTGCACCAGTTATTGCTCGAGCTGCTAGAGAAAAAGGAATATTAACAGTGGGCGTTGTTACCGTTCCGTTTTGGACTGAAGGTGGCTACAGAAAAGAGTATGCTGAAAAAGGTTTAGAAGAATTAAGAGAGCAAGTTGACACTCTTTTAGTTATCAATAATGACCGACTTATTGAAGTATATGGCGACCTTACTTTAAGCCAAGCCTTTGCTAAAGCTAACGAAGTATTAAATACAGCTACTAAAGGGATTGCTGAAGTTATCTCTCAAACATTAATGGTTAATATTGACCTTAATGATGCTAAAAGAGTACTTCAAAACAGTGGTAGTGCCGTTATGGGCCAAGCCTATGCATCGGGAGAAAATCGTGCTATTGAGGCAATTGAAGCAGCTTTAGATTCCCCATTATTACATGATAATAACATTAAGGGAGCACAACAAGTTCTTTTGAAAATAGTCACAGGTTCTGGTGAGAAAGAGATTCGTATGACCGAACTATTTAGTATTAAGAAACACATTCAAGATGTTGCTGGTTCAGATGTCAATATTATTGAAGGTATTGGTGTTGAAGATGGGCTAAATGATGAAATTAGTGTTACTGTAATTGCTACAGGTTTCAAGGTCAACAAAAATATAGGACCTGCTAAGCCAATTACGCCTAAAGTCTATAATTTAGATAAAGACGATCAAGCGACAGAAGAAGAGGTTGTTCCTCAAGATACTGTTAAACAAGAGCCTCAAGAGTCTATAACTCAAGACACATTTGAATCTATTTTTGACGATAATTCTCAAGTTACCAGTGAAGAGCCTCAGGCTACTTTAAATTTTGACTTAGAAGAAGAATCACCAGTGTTAAATTTTACCCTTGAAGAAGAAGGTACAGAGGAAAGTCCTATTGATTTTCCTTTAGCGACTGAAAACCTACAAGTAGAAGAAAGTGTTATGGCTACTAATGAAGTCGAAGAAAGCGATAACAACGATGAAGTTGTTGTTCATAATCTTGAGATGGAGGAAGAAGCCCCTGAAGATGTTATTTCTGACTTGAAAGATGAAGTTGAAAAAGAGGAATTTACTCAAATCAACCATGGTATTTCTGCTGAGCAGATGGCGTTGAGAAGTCGTCAGCGTATGGAAAGGCTAAGAGAGATTACAGTAAAACTCCGTACTCCATCTGGCTTAACAGATTTAGAGAGTCAGCCTGCATATAAAAGAAGAGAGATTGAGTTAGATGATGTCGCTCACTCTTCAGAGTCTGATAACTCATCTTATGTTTTAGGAGAAGATGATGACAAAAATGTAGGTCTAAAACCCAATAATTTTTTACACGATAACGTTGACTAACTTATGGATATCAATAAATTAATCAAAGAAGCCATGTTGGCTAAAGACTCAGTTAAGCTATCGTCATTAAGAGCAATAAAATCTGCTTTTTTGGTGGCGCAAACTGAAAAAGGTGCTGGTGATTTAGATGATGCTGCCAAGCAGAAAATCATACAGAAACAAGTCAAGCAGCGAAAAGATGCAGCCGCTATCTATATCCAGCAAAATCGTCAAGATTTAGCTGATGATGAGATGGCACAAGTTGCAGTCCTTGAAGAATTTCTTCCTGAGCAGTTAAGTGAAGATAAAATTCGAGAAGTCGTGACTACAGTAATTGCCCAAGTGGGTGCTAGTAGTATGGCTGATATGGGTAAAGTCATGGGTGCCGCCAACCAGCAGTTGGCAGGTAAGGCCGATGGCAAACTCATTGCCCAAGTGGTAAAATCTTTATTGTCATAGTTAAGTTTTAGTTCAGTTGAAAGCCTCAGCCTATGGTTGGGGCTTTTTTTATTAAATTAGCTGAAGTATAAACTTAAAATCTAGAAAGCATGAAAAAATCGTTTGCATTTATTTTACTTCTTTTCTTTGTTTCACAATTTTCCTATTCAACAACATTATCCAATGTTTTAGTGCTAGACAATGACTCTATTTATGAGCAGTTTGATGTAGCTCCAGAATTTGAAGGTGGAATAGAAGGACTAATGAAGTTTGTCAAAGAGAACATAACATATCCGGAAGAAGCTAAGGCTAAAGAAGAAACAGCTAGACTCTTTGTTGAATTTGTAGTCGATAAATCAGGTCAAGTAAGAGATCCTCAATTTAAAAGAAAAGACAAAAAATACTTTGAACGTGAAGTGCTTCGTGTAATTTCTAAAATGCCCAATTGGAAGCCTGGCTTAAAAAATGGTGAAAAAGTAAATGGTAAAGTTGTCTTACCTATAACTTTTAAGCTATAAGTTTTTCCATTCCCAGCTTTCGATAATTCTATAAATATCCTCTTTCACGAAATTGCTAATTGGTGTGATAGAGTCGTTTTGAGCAGAATTAAAGTATAAAGCGCCTCTAACAAAGTGATTTAAGCTATCGGTAAGATAAAACTGCATCGGTGTAGCGGTATTTCCTTGAAATGTATAAACCATTCCATATACATTTAAAGAGTCTTTCAAGAAAACCTGTTCGCTTATGGCCTCTGCTATTTGAGCATGCTTATAGGCCAGAGATCGACTATCTTCAGTATATTCATTAAGGTCATTATTGAGTGTTTTATAACTCATATGAACCTTGCCATTAAAATCTTTAAATTCCAAATCAAACCAACAGTTGTTGTTTTTGTACTTAAAAATCACTTCACTGTAGTTTGGTTGTTGAAATACGAATGGACAATCACTGTCAAATTGTGTGCTACCCTTTTGAGGTAAGTCTATTCTAGAATATCCCCATGGTTTTGGGGTGTAGCTATCTCCACAAGCCCAACACAACATAAGTGTCAAAAACAAATACTTAGTGTTCATTTATGGTGATTTTTACTCGTTTAACTCTTGTTTTGTCAACAGACTCTACTGTAAATAAATAGTGCTCATAATTTAATTCCTCGCCATTTTCAGGAATGTTTCCTTTCATCTCAAGAATTAGCCCTGCTAAGGTATCTGATTCCCCTTTGATATCATCAAAAAAGTCGATTTCACCATCAATTGTTTTTAATACATCATTGAGAGAGGTCTTCCCTTCGAAGATATAGTTTGAGTTATCCAATTTCGAAAACTGAATGCCATCATCATCAAATTCATCGTTAATGTCACCAACAATCTCTTCTATTATGTCTTCAAGAGTAACAACGCCAGATGTTCCGCCATATTCATCAACCACAATTGCAAGATGAATTTTCTTTTCCTGAAACTCTCGCATTAAATCGTCAATCATTTTTCCTTCTGGAACAAAAAAGGGTGTTCTTATTAAATTACTCCAATTAAAGTCTTCGTGATTTAGAAAAGGCAGAAGATCTTTGATATATAAAACTCCAATAACCGTATCAAAATTCTCTTTATAAACAGGAATTCTCGAATATCCACTTGAGATTACTACTTTTTTAACCTCTTCAAAAGTTGTGCTTTGATTTAGTGCGGTAACATCTACTCGAGATTTCATTATTTCTTTGACTTGAATATTACCGAATTCTACAATACTTCTCAAAATTCTTTTTTCTTCTTCTTTGGTGTCATTCTCTCCAGCTAAGTCTAGTGCTGAAGATAAGTCGTCGACAGAAATTTGATAGCCTTTAGCGTTGAAACGTTTTTCAATAATTGATGTTGATGAAACTAGCAATTGACTCAAAGGTTTGAATAGTGCGCTTAGTATTGTAAGCGGTCCGCTCATTCTTTTGGCAAATGTTAGTGTTTTTTGATTGGCATATACTTTTGGGATAACCTCTCCAAGAAGCAATAAAGCAAATGTGACTACAACAACTTGAATAATAAAGCCAAGAATAGGGTATTGATTGTAGTCTAATAAGCTATCAGTCATATAGGTCGATAATATGATAATAGCTACGTTGATGAAGTTGTTGGAAATTAGTATAGTTGCCAAAAGATGATTTGGCTTATGTAACATCTTTTTGATTTGTGCTTCGCTAGTACTATCTTTTTCATCTTCCCACTTAGAGGCATCTAATGAAAAAAACGCAACTTCAGAGCCAGATATCATTGCTGAGCAAAACAACAAGAAAAGCATAGAAATACTTGCTAAAAACAAGTTAAGGTCTATACCATTACTAACTATATCTTGAATTATTAATATCGTTTGCTGAGGGTCTTCGTCCAAAGGTCGAGGGTTAAGTTAAACTAAAATGGTAAGTCATCACCTGACTCTTGAATTGGAGCTGTAGAGCTAGAGCTTTCGTTAGTAGTGCTTTCAACATTGTCTGACTTTTTGCCTAACATTTCTAAACTATCGCAAATAACTTCAGTGGTATAGCGTGTAACACCATCTTTATCTTCCCAAGAACGTGTTCTTAGCTTACCTTCTATGTAAACACTATTGCCTTTTTTGAGGTAAGGCTCAACAACTTTAGCAGCCAATCCGCCTCGAGTAACAATAGTATGCCATTCGGTTTGCGTAATTTTTTCGTTGGTGTCTTTTTTGGTATATGTTTCAGAGGTCGCTAGAGGAAACCTAGCTAGCGATCCCCCATTTTCGAAGTGTCTTAACTCAGGATCTTTGCCTAAATTTCCAATTAAGATTACCTTGTTTATACTAGCCATTTTTTTATGTTTTTAAGTGTTTGATTATGCTCAAATATAGATTAATTATTGTAGCTATCAAATTTTAGATTGAAGAAATTTATCCATTAATCTCGATACTGCAAATTTCTCAATATCTTCTATTTTAATTTCCTTACACTTAGTAATTGGTAGTTTATTATTGCAATTGATTTGCCAGAACCGTGCAAAAATAATGCGATGGCTTAGCACATGTTTGAATTCACTAACCGAGATAATATTAGTGTCTATGTCCTGTGTCCATAACTCAAACTGTGGATGTATTAAAACATCTTCATGTTTCATTTCTTTATCGGATATAATTAAAGGAAATTCATAAAGGTTTTGCCAAATACCTTTGGATGTCCTTTTGCTTATAAGTGTTTTAGTATCTTTTTTAAAAAAGAAATAGTCGAAATAAACGGTTTTGACTTTAACTTTGCCTTGCTTTACAGGTAAAAGGTGTATTGTTGATTCTGAGTAAGCAACACATTTTGATTGTAATGGACAATTTTCGCAATTAGGATTTTTAGGTTTGCACATCTGTGATCCAAACTCCATTATGGACTGATTGAACGTGTCTGGATTATCTTTTGTAATTAAGGTTTGGGCTAATTCTGTAAAGTGCTTTTTACCTTTTGAAGTGTTTATGGGAATATCAATACCATAAAAACGAGATAGAAGCCGAAATACATTGCCGTCAACAACAGCATAAGGGAGTTTATAGGCAAATGAAGCAATAGCAGCAGCTGTATATTCGCCTACCCCTTTTAGAGATATGATATCTTTATAATTATTGGGAAAATATCCTTTTTCATGGATTTGTTTAGCTGCAAAATGAAGATTTCTAGCCCTAGAATAATAGCCTAATCCTTGCCATAATTTTAAAACTTGCTCTTCATCAGCATTTGCTAGTTTAGAAACTGTCGGGAAAGTTGCTATAAATTTTTGGTAGTAAGGTAATCCTTGTTTGACTTGAGTTTGTTGTAAAATAATTTCAGAAAGCCATATTTTGTAAGGGTTTCTAGTTTTTCTCCACGGCAAATCCCTTTTGCAATTTTTATACCAATTGATAATATTTGAAGAAAAATATCCCATAAAGTCGTAAAATCTAGTGAGTTATAGTGTTAAATTATGTCCGTTTTAAATAAAAGTAAGTATATTTGCACGCTAAATTAAGATAATTAAACATCTTTTTAAATCTAATGGATTATGACAAAGTTAGAGATCGTTAACTCTATTTCTGATAAGATTGGTGTCGAGAGAGTCGATGTACAAGCGGTTGTTGAAGCATTTATGCACGAAGTTAAGAGTTCTTTGTCTAATGGAGAAGATGTGTTTTTAAGAGGGTTTGGTTCGTTTATTGTTAAACAAAGAGCACAAAAAACAGGTAGAGATATTTCTAAAAATACAACAATTATCATACCTGCTCACAATGTACCAGCATTTAAGCCTTCTAAAGAATTTGTAAATAAAGTGAAGACAAATGTTCAGATAGGATAATAATCTGAACAATAAAGAAATTTAAAATATTTAAAACTCAACGTTATGCCAAACGGTAAAAAAAGAAAAAGACATAAGATGGCTACTCATAAACGTAAAAAGCGTTTAAGAAAAAATAGACACAAGAAAAAATAGTATTTAAACACTATTTTTAATATCAATTTGAAACCATCACTCCCTAGATGGTTTCGTATGCCTTTATTATTTTGAAATATGAATTGCTAGTAGACTCTAGACCCAATGAGGTCGTGATTGCCTTGTTGAAAGACAAGAAGTTAATAGAGCTACACAAAGAACCTGTAGGAACAAAGTTTTCCGTTGGTGATGTTTTCTTGGCAAAAGTCAAGAAGATAATCACTGGATTGAATGCTACTTTCGTAGACGTAGGCTATGAAAGAGATGGGTTCCTTCATTACCTAGATTTAGGTGTTAAATTCAAAACATTTCAAAAATTTACACAAAGAAACCTTGGCGGTAAGCTAAATACGGCTTCCCTAAAGAATTTCAAACTTGAAGAAGAAATTGATAAATCCGGTTCTATAACTGATGTTTTACAATCTGGAAATCAAATACTAGTTCAAGTTGCTAAAGAGCCCATCTCCACAAAAGGCCCACGATTAACGACCGAGATTACCATTGCAGGTAGATATATGGTCTTAGTTCCTTTTTCTAACAAAGTTTCTGTTTCTCAAAAAATAGAATCTAATGAAGAGAAGAAAAGGTTAAAAAAATTGGTTCAAAGTATTAAACCACCTGGCTTTGGTGTTATTATACGAACCGTAGCAGATGGTAAAAAAGTTGCTGACTTGGATGCAGATATAAAATATTTATATAAAAAATGGCAAACCTTATTTAAGCAAACCAAAAAAGGAAATCCTCCTTTTAAAGTACTAGGTGAACTTGGCAGAACAGCTTCATTACTTCGAGATGTACTCAATGATGATTTTACAAGTATTCTTGTAAATGATGAAAAGTTACACAATGAGATTAAAGAATATATCTCTACTATAGCACCGTCACAAGAAAAAATAGTCCATCATTACAAAGGAAACATTCCTCTCTTTCAGAAATTTCAAATAGAAAGACAAATTAAATCTTCATTTGGAAAATCTGTAACCATGCGTAAAAGCACATATTTGGTTATTGAACATACCGAAGCTATGCATGTAATTGATGTCAATAGTGGTAAAAGAGTTAACTCAAAACAAGATCAAGAGGCTAATGCCTTAGAAGTTAATTTAATCGCAGCAGAAGAAGTTGCTAGACAACTTCGATTACGTGATATGGGCGGAATAATTGTTGTCGATTTTATTGATATGTACAATGGCGAGAACAGAAAAAAACTCTTCACAGCTTTAAAAGAGTTTATGTCTGATGATAAGGCCAAACATCATATTTTACCCCCTTCTCGTTTTGGACTTATCGAAATTACTAGACAGCGAGTGCGCCCTGAATTAAACATTGAGACTAAAGAAGGTTGTCCTGCTTGTAAAGGCACTGGAAAAATCGAGGCCAGTATTTTGTTAATTGATGAGATTGAACAGAAATTAGCTAAGGCGAGTAATAAGAGTAATGATATTGTTATTAAAACTCATCCTTTTGTCGCTAGTTATATCAATAAAGGATGGTTTAACAATCAACGACGCACCTGGGCCAAAGAATTTGGATGCAAACTTGTGGTTGAAGAAGACACAACCTATCATATGTTACAATACCGTTTTCTTACAAAGGATAGAAAAGTTATTACTACCTAGGTATTTATACTTTTCAGTTCACTTAATTTTTTACGATTTTTTATAAGAGGGATTAGTGCAATGCACAAAAACACAGCTCCTATTAAATATCCATATCTAATATTGTCGGCTGTATTAAAATAGGGTAGTGATAAGCTACCAATCAAGAGCGTTCGAATTAATATGCTTACCGAATTAAAAACACTCCCTGTCCTTCCTATTATATCATTTGACACCTTTTCGAAAAGAAAGGTAATTCTTAGAATTCGTGTTCCAGCGTTACTAATACCAATCAGTAAGCTAACAGCAAAAAACATAGCTACACTCTTTGTATAGGTTAGTAGTAAACAACCTATAATGGTGGCAATCATAAGGATAAGGATATTTGTAACGATATTATCTTTCAACATGATTTTTCTAATCCCAAAGCCAGCCATTAGTGCACCAAGTGAATAATATACTTCAGACGATGCAAAGACATCGCCACCTTCTTTTAAATAATTACTCACATAAGAAGGAACTAGAACAAACATTTCAACAATTAGAAAAGTAAAAATAGCATAGGAGCAAATTCCAAAAATAAAGATTAAAGAATTTTCTTTAAGAAAAGAAAACCCCTTAAATAATCGCCTAAACATATTGCCTTGGTCAATGTTATTTTTTACTAAAGGCTTGTATTTTATGAATAAAATAATGAGAAATGCTAAAATATAAGTGAAGGCATCCATTAAAAATATTTCATGTATTTCCCATGCTTCAATACTGAATGGAATCGGAATTTTAAGCCCTAGAATATTAAGAGTCCCTTTATCAGTTCCTGTAAGTAGTATGGCAGCAAAACCTCCTGCAAGGATACTTGTCGATTGTCCTTGTATTTCTATGTAAGCATTAAGTTTTGCATAATTTTTGGGTTCTGTTATCTCTTGTCCAAAGGCATAAAGGTTTGGATAATGAATATTATAATGAAACATCGTTGTGCCAAAAACAGCCATTGCTAAAATCCAAGGTGTTTCACCAGCACTTATGCCGTATAAGGCAATACTGCCGATAATAAATGCACATGCTAAGTTAGAATACAAAAACATTTTCTTTCGGGAATATTTATCAATTAGAGTTCCTGAGTAGAGTCCCCAAAATAGACTTAAAAATGTGAGTAATGCATATGCTTTTGCATAGGTGCCACCCATGTCAAGTATGCCAGCAAAATACCAAGGAATAGCAATCATACTAATGCCTTGAGCAAAACCTGAAACGATGTTGGCTATAAATAATAAGCCTATTGCCTTTTTATTTTTCATTGGGTACAAAAATACTACCTTTGAAAGGATGAACGATAAAATATACGATCTAAAAATAATCAAAGAGCGCATTCGGCATTATTGCGCTATTATGGATCGTTGTCAATATCAGGTAGTTACTAAGTTGAAATCGTATGGTGTTAGTGATGGATTAGTAGACGATATACTCGTTGAGCTTATTCAGCATAAATACGTTGATGAAGAACGATTTGCCCGTTCTTTTTGCAGTGGAAAATTTAAAATTAAAAGATGGGGAAGAAAAAAAATTGCTTTTGAACTATCTAAGCTGAAAGTATCTAAAAGCTGTGTTACTCTCGGAATGACAGAAATTGATGATGTGGATTATAATAATACAATAACACAACTTGCAAATAAAAAATTGAGCTTATTGAAAGATAAAAACCCTTTTGTTAGAAAAAAGAAGGTGGTAGATTATCTGTTAAGAAAAGGCTACGAATCAGATCTTGTTTGGTCGTGCGTTCACAAACTTTAAAACACTAAATTTGTCCTAATGGTTACAACGGAGCAGATAGAAGATATCAAGAAAAGATTAGCTGATTTATATGGCTTTTTATCTATTGAAGATAAAAAAAACTACGTTGAGGCTGAGGAGCTTAAAACGCAAGATCCAAACTTTTGGGATGATCCAAAGTCAGCAGAAATTCACTTAAAAAACATAAACAAACAAAAGGTTTGGGTTGTCGCTTTTGACGAATTACAATCTTTGGTTGATGACTTTAGTGTATTGTTTGACTTTTTTCAGGAGGGAGAAATAGAAGAAGACGAAATAGATTCTAGTTATAAATCAGTAATTCAAAAAGTTGCTGATCTAGAATTTAAAAATATGCTTAGCGGCGAAGAAGATAATCTGTCAGCTGTTATGACTATAAACCCTGGCGCAGGAGGTACAGAAAGTCAAGATTGGGCTGAAATGTTAATGCGTATGTACATCATGTGGGGTGAAAAAAATAAATTTAAAGTTAAAGAATTGGATTTTCAAGCTGGGGATGCGGCAGGTATAAAATCAGTTACCTTACAGTTTGACGGAGATTTTGCTTTTGGAAATTTAAAAGGAGAAAATGGTGTTCACCGATTAGTACGTATATCACCTTTTGATTCTAATGCTAAACGCCACACTTCTTTCACATCTGTTTTTGTATATCCTTTAGCGGATGACTCAATAGAAATAGAAATTAACCCTGCTGATATCAGCTGGGACACCTTTAGAGCCGGTGGTGCTGGAGGTCAAGGCGTAAATAAAATAGAAACTGCTGTAAGGCTAAAACACGCCCCAACAGGAATTATTATTACCAATTCTGAAACTCGTTCTCAGTTGGAGAATAAAGAAAAAGCTATGCAACTACTTAAATCGCAGTTGTATGAAATTGAGTTAAGAAAAAGGCAATCTGAAAAAGATAAAATAGAAGGAAATAAGAAGAAAATAGAATGGGGTTCTCAAATAAGAAACTATGTTTTACATCCGTATAAAATGGTTAAGGATTTAAGGACAGAACATGAAACATCAAACACACAGGCTGTATTGGATGGAGAAATTAATGACTTCATCAAAGCTTATTTAATGGAGTTTGGACAAAAATAAAATTATGGAAGTAACAATTTATCATAATCCAAGGTGTAGGAAAAGTAGAGAAGCTTTAGCCCTCTTAGAAGAAAAAAAATGCGATATTAAAATAGTAGAATATTTAAAAGATACCCTTTCTTTGGATTCGCTGTCTTCTTTGATTGATGAATTACAGATTCAACCTATAGAATTGGTTCGACGTAATGAGGCTATTTGGAAAGAAGAATTTAAGAATAGAGAGTTAAGCGATAAAGAAATAATAAAAGCAATGGTCGAAAATCCAAAACTGATTGAAAGACCAATTGTTAAAAGTAAAAAAGGTGTTGTTATAGGAAGACCTTTGGAAAAGGTAATGGAGGTGATTTAGACTATTCTAAATCTTCAACCAAATCACGGTTTTTGTAAGATTCGATAAACCATGCGCCAATCCAATACGGTAAAAAACTAATAATAAAGGTTAACAACCAAAATGCCATACCAGCAATAACTAAAAAGAGGACAAAACCTATAAACATATCTTTATAATTTGAATTAACTTTGTGCAAAAGTAAGTGTTAATATTCTAATAAAAAAATCATGAGCTATAGAATTGAGAAAGATACAATGGGCGAGGTAAAAGTACCTTCAGAAAAATATTGGGGTGCCCAGACAGAACGTTCTAGAAACAATTTTAAAATTGGTCAATCAGCAACCATGCCACTAGAGGTAGTATATGGTTTTGCCTATTTAAAAAAGGCCGCAGCTCATACTAACTGTGAACTTGGTGTTCTTTCTGCAGAAAAGAGAGATTTGATATCAGCCGTTTGTGATGAAATCTTGGATGGTAAGCACGATAATGAGTTTCCTTTAGTGATTTGGCAAACTGGTTCAGGTACACAATCTAATATGAATACTAATGAGGTAATTGCTAATAGAGCTCATGTATTGAATGGTGGTAGCCTTGATGATGATAACAAAATCATTCACCCCAATGATGATGTCAATAAATCACAGTCTTCTAATGATACCTATCCAACAGGTATGCATATTGCTGCCTATAAAATGATTGTTGAAACTACAATTCCTGGAGTCAAAATGTTGAGAGATACATTGGATAAAAAGTCCAATCAATTTATGAATGTTGTGAAAATCGGTAGAACCCATTTAATGGACGCAACGCCATTGACTTTGGGGCAAGAGTTTTCGGGATATGTTTCTCAGCTTGACCACGGACTTAAGGCTTTAGAAAATACATTAAGTCATCTTTCAGAATTGGCACTTGGTGGTACTGCTGTTGGAACGGGAATTAATACACCTGACGGATATGCCGACTTAGTAGCTGAAAAGATTGCGGAGTTTACGCAATTACCTTTTGTTTCTGCTGAAAATAAATTTGAAGCTTTAGCAGCTCATGATGCTATTGTTGAATCTCATGCTGCATTAAAACAGCTGGCCATATCTCTAAATAAAATAGCTAATGATATTCGCCTTTTAGCTTCGGGACCTAGAAGTGGAATTGGTGAAATCATAATTCCATCTAACGAGCCAGGTTCATCTATTATGCCTGGAAAGGTAAACCCTACCCAATGTGAAGCCCTAACTATGGTTTGTGCCCAAGTTATGGGTAATGACGTAGCAATTGGAGTAGGAGGTATGCAAGGACATTATGAATTGAATGTGTTTAAACCTATGATGGCGGCTAATATCTTACAATCAGCACGTCTAATCGGAGATGCTTGCGTGTCTTTCACTACTAATTGTGCCGATGGTATTGAGCCTAATCACGATAACTTAAAGAAGAACTTGGATAATTCATTGATGTTAGTCACGGCATTAAACCCAAAAATAGGCTATGAGAAAGCCGCAAAAATTGCCAAGACAGCTCATCAAAATGGAACGACTCTTAAAGAAGAATCTATCAACTTAGGGTATCTTACGTCAGAAGAGTTTGACGAATGGGTACGCCCTGAAGATATGTGTGGTAGTTTAAAAAAATAGTTTAAACGTAATCTTCGCCTTTATCTCGCTTTATATCACTAACAAATTGCTTGATTTGTTGTTCATCTTCTTTTTTACAAATCAGTAAAGTGTTTTTGTTGTCTATGATAATATAGTCTTCTAGCCCTTGAACTACCACTACTTTTTCATTAGGGGCATTAATAATATTGTTTTTAGAATCATAAAGCATAACATTATCACCAATAACTCCATTTTGATTATCGTCAAGTTGTAAATGACCGTATAAAGATCCCCATGTTCCCAAATCACTCCATCCAAAATCAGATGGGTAAACAAAAACATTATCTGCTTTTTCCATTAAGCCGTAGTCAATAGAAATATTCTTACATCCTGGGAAAATTCGGTTAATAAACTCCACTTCTTCGTCAGTGTTATAATAGTCGTTACCATCTTCAAATCTATCGTACAAATCTCGCAAATGCTTTCGTAAGCCAAGGGTAACCGCTTTAGCACTCCAAATAAAAATACCTGAATTCCATAAAAAGTCACCACTTTCTAAAAACTGATTAGCGAGTTCTAAGTTTGGTTTCTCCGTAAAGGTTTTAACAGTATTTATGCTATTATGTAGATCCGATTTTCCTTCATTGAATTGGATATATCCGTATCCTGTATCAGGTCTTGAAGGTTTTATGCCTAAGGTGAGAAGCACCTCATTGTTAGTGCAAACTTCAAAGCAGTCAGAAATAATTCTTGTAAACTCATCTTCATTACTTATAAGGTGGTCTGATGGAGCAACAATAATATTTGCGTTAGGGTTCTTTTTATTTATTTTGAATGATGCATAAGCAATACATGGTGCCGTATTTCTCATGGTGGGCTCACACAAAATATTATCTTCTAACATATCGCCTAATTGTTCTAAGCAAAGCTTTTTGTATTTGGCATTTGTAACAACCAAAATATTCTCAGCAGGACATGATTTAGCTAAACGTCTAAACGTTTGTTGAATAAGTGTTTCTCCTGTACCTAAAATATCTAAAAACTGCTTAGGGTAAGTACTTCTGCTCATAGGCCAAAACCTTGAGCCTATACCTCCTGCCATTATTACGGCATAATTATTATTGTTCATAACACGAATGTAGTTGAATACCAAAAGTACAAAATCATATGCGCACTTCTGCTAATGGGTTAAAAAGATATATTTTGTTGTTGTTTAAAGATTTACACTGAAATCGAGTTTTTATTTTTTTTTCCTTTAAATATTTTTTGCCATTAGGAGTAAAGAAAATACTCCCATTTGGAATATCTGAGATTGTGAGCGTTGGCTGACTATCATATTTTCTTAATGCTTTTACAAGCATATAATCTGAACTGCTCGATGCTTTTGGGTTTTTTAAATGAATGGCCAAAGATTGTTGAATTTCAATAGGAAAAAGAGGTATGAAGCCAAGCATTAATTTTTTAAATTCATTTTTCCACTCTTTGCCATGTGGGGAGACTCTTGAGGAATATTTTTCAGTAACCACCATATGCGCTATTTCATGTGTTAATATGATTAGAAATGAATAGGGGTTCAAATCTTCATTTATTGAAATGTAGTGCTTGTTTTTGTGATAACGATAATCTCCTAATTTAGTGGTTCTTCTTTTTTTTATTGTTAGTGTACAATTGTATTCTTCCAACCATTCAGAAATCTTATCAATAGATTTTGAGGGTATATAGTGTTTTAAATACTCCATTAGCTAAGTAGTTGATAAGCTACAAAACTAGCTAAATAAGCTAGGGCACTCATATATATAAATTGAATGACTGGCCATTTCCATCCATTAGTTTCTCTGAAAACTATTGCTAAAGTACTCATGCATTGCATGGCAAAGGCATAAAAAAGCATTAATGAAAGAGCTACAGCAGGGGTGAAAAATGCCTCTCCTGTTTTTGGATTTTTGTGCGACATTAATTTTTCACGTATTGATTTTGTGTTATCCGCATCACCTACACTATATATAGTAGACATCGTGCCAACAAAAACCTCTCTAGCAGCAAATGAGGTTATTAGAGAAATCCCTATTCTCCAATCAAAGCCTAATGGTGCAATAGCTGGTTCTATGCTTTTGCCAATAATACCTGCATATGAAGATTCTAACTTTTCACTGGCAATCATAACCTCTGCATTTTCTGTATTTTTATATTTATTTTCTATTTCTTCGAATGTTGAACTTGGTCCGAAAGACGATAATGCCCACAATACAATAGAAATGGCAATTATAATTTTACCAGCATCTATGAGGAATACCTTAACTTTTTCAATGATAGTATATATAACTGTTTTCCAATCGGGTGTTTTATAGGTAGGCATCTCCATCACAAAATAACTGCGTTCTTTGGAGTTTACGATGTACTTCATTATCCATGCTATTGATATTGCAGCGACAAAGCCAATCAGATAAAACCCCATCATTGTTAGCCCTTGTAAGTTGAAGATGAACCATTTTTGGTCTGCGGGTATCATCATTGAAATAAGAAGGGTGTAGACAGGTAGCCTAGCCGCACAACTCATTAATGGAACGACCATAATAGTTATGATTCTTTCTTTCCAATTAGGTATGGTTCGTGCAGACATAACTGCTGGAATAGCACAAGCAGCACCACTCAATAAAGGTATTATTGACCGACCACTAAGTCCAAAGCCTCTCAATATTTTATCTGTTATAAAGCTTACCCTAGACATATAGCCTGTATCTTCAAGAATAGCAATGAAGGCAAATAGAAAGGCAATTTGAGGTACAAATATGATTATCCCTCCTAATCCAGCAATTATTCCATCTACAATCAAGCTGTTTAATGCTCCTTCAGGCAAGGTGTTTGCAGTAAACTGTGATAATTGTGAAATAGCACCGTCGATTAGCTCCATAGGGTATTCTGACCAAGAAAATACGGCTTGAAAAATTAAGAAGAGGACACTTAAAAAGATGATAAACCCATAAACAGGATGAGTTAAGATATTATCTAATTTATGGGTTAGGCTATTATTTCGGCTATTTTCTGGATATTCAACACACTCATCAAGTAGCTTGTCAATAGCTTTGTATCGCCTAACTGTTTCTGTAGCTTGTAATCGTTTGGCTATAAATTTGTGCTTATTTACGATATGGTTTAGCTTATCCTTTTCATCTTTAGAGAAATCTGTGATGGTTTTGTAATTACAAGCAATTTGGAAGGCGTTGTAATCACTAGCTTTATCAAGTTTTTGTTGTATGTCTGTGATAAGTTCAGGGCAAAGGTTTTTGATGTCAACAAAGCTTTTTTTAGTTTCCCTTTTTTTAACATTGAGTATAGCTTGCTTTAAATTACCTATACCTATTTGTTTTCTGGCATTAATTGCCACAACACTGACTCCTAGCTGTTTTTCCAGCGATTGCAAATCAATTTTAACACCGTCGGATTCAATCAAATCCATCATATTTAGTGCAAGAATACAGGGAGTCTTTAAATCGATAACCTGAGTGGCTAAACATAACGAACGTTTTAGATTTGATGCATCAACAATAATGATATTTACATCTGGATGGTGTTCATTTTTAGGGTCGCAAAGGACTTGAAAGCTGATGCTTTCGTCCATAGACTTAGGGTATAAGCTGTAAGTTCCTGGCAAATCAATAAACTCAGTATCTACTTTATTTTTACTAGCAAGTTGAGAAATTTGACAAGCGCCGACTTTTTTGTCGACAGTTATACCTGGAAAATTACCTACTTTTTGATTTAAGCCAGTAAGGGCATTAAATAAAGTAGTTTTTCCACTATTAGGATTACCTATTAAGGCTACGGTGATTTTTTTAGAGTTTGTCAATAATTATGGTATTTCATTAACAAAAATAGTTTCTGCTTCGGCTTTTCTCATACTCAAAACATAGCCTGAAATAGAGATTGCTATGGGGTCGCCAAGTGGAGCTTTGCGCTCAACATGAATTTTTTCACCTGGCAAACATCCCATTTCCATTAACTTTAACGCTAATTCTTTATCAGAAAAAGAGTCGATTACTGCCTTGGTGCCAAGCTTTAACTCACTTAGATTTTTCATGCCACTAAATTACTTATTTAGAATTAATCTAAAAAGTAATTATCCATGTTTTTCAATAGCTGATTTTGACTTAGAGAAAGAGGGACAATCGCAATCTTTTTTTAGAATACTACAAGATGATAAGCAAAAAATGACTGAAATGAATACAGAGATATAGATTAAATTCTTTTTTGAAAACATAGTTTTGTGTAATAGATTATCAAAAATACTAATCTTGCTTTTAAGATAACCGCTTAAATATTATTATTTTTGGAGAATATGATAAATGGTTTAAAACTTTTTGGTTTGTACTTAAGCATGTTAGGCAATGTGTTTAGTCGTCCTGAAAATAAAAAGGTTTACTGGAGAAGAATTCTAGATGAAATGGTAAATTTAGGAGTCAACTCTTTAACTATTGTATCTATTATTTCACTTTTTATGGGTGCTGTTGTAACCATACAAACAGGACTGCAGCTAAGCAACCCATTTATTCCCAAATATCTGATTGGCTATGCCACAAGAGAATCATTGATTTTAGAGTTTTCCCCAACCATGATTGCTTTAATTCTTGCTGGTAAAGTGGGTTCTAGTATTGCCTCTGAAATTGGAACAATGAGAGTGTCAGAACAAATCGATGCCCTGGAAATTATGGGTATCAATTCAGCTGCTTTTATCATTCAACCTAAAATAATAGCTTCGGTTTTATTTTTTCCTTTTCTTGTTATTATAAGTATGGGAATAGGAATGTTCGGAGGTTTTTTGGCAGCTACATTGGGTGGGATAATCAGTAAACCAGAATTTTTACAAGGTTTAATTTATTGGTTTGAGCCCTATTATATTTTTTATGCAATAATTAAAACAATATTTTTTGCCTTTGCCATTTCTTCGATTTCTTCTTTCTTTGGCTATTACACAAGTGGGGGAGCTTTAGCTGTAGGTAAGTCTAGTACTAAGTCTGTGGTTTACAGCTGTATATTTATTCTCATAATGAACTTCATACTTACTCAATTAATGTTAGCATGATTGAAGTTAAAAACATAAACAAAACCTTTGGTAATAATCACGTTTTGAAAGATGTTTCATTTGTTTTTGAATCTGGAAAAACCAATTTAGTTATTGGTGCTAGTGGTTCAGGAAAAACAACGTTAATAAAGTGTATGGTAGGCTTGCACATGCCTGACTCAGGAAGCATTTTATTTAACAAGTCTTCTTTTGACGAATTAGATAAAAAGAAAAGAAGAGAGTTAAGAAAGGAAATTGGAATGTTATTTCAGGGTGGCGCACTTTTTGACTATTTAACAGTCGAAGAAAATATCTCATTCCCTCTAAATATGTTCACTAATATGAGTGATGAGGAGAAAAAAGACCGTGTTAATTTTTGTTTGAAAAGAGTTAATTTAAACAACGTTAACAATCTATATCCAGCTGAATTAAGTGGAGGTATGATGAAAAGAGTAGCGATTGCTAGAGCAATTTCTATGAATCCAAAATATCTATTTTGTGATGAGCCTAATTCTGGACTAGACCCGCAAACAGCAATAATTATTGATAACCTTATTCAAGAAATTACAGAAGAGTACAAAATAACAACTATTGTGAATACTCATGATATGAATTCAGTGATGGAAATAGGCGATAACATAGCGTTTATTCATCAGGGGCAACTGGCTTGGCAAGGAGATAAAGATTCCATTGTTAATTCAGACTCTAAAGAGTTGAATGATTTCGTTTTCGCTTCTAAGCTCTTCAAAAAGCTCAAAAAGTAAGCATAAAAAAAGGCTAGTCGATGACTAGCCTTTTTTTATATAAAACTCATTTACTTAATTATCACTTTTTGAGTTTGAGCATTTTCACCATTAGTTTTCAGGCTGACGGTATAAATCCCTTGTTCAAGATGACTTAAGTTAATATCTTTAGAAATCATTTTCTCATTAAGCTGTTCGTTATAAACTAACTGTCCAAGGATATTGTGAATTTCTATCGAGGATTTTACAGTAATATTCTTGTCGAAACTTATGCTAAACATGCCGTTATTCGGATTGGGGTAAATGGAGAAATAAGATAATTCTTCCTCTTTAACACTTATTGGACCTGCTACATTAGGGTCAAAATTCATCCTTACCATTGGAATAGACAAATATATACCATCTTGTTCTGCAGAACTACTGCCTGGTGAGGTGTAGCCATTATAAATTCTCCATCCATAACTGCCTTCTCTTGAACTTGTAGCGCCAATACGTGTTGTATCAGACGTGATAGTACCATCACCACCAACTGTCACTAGATATTCATTTCCTTGTTCTAAAGTAAAGGGTTCTGGGAACTTTATGCTTTGCCAAGTATCGATACCGTTTATTAGGCTCAATTTATTCGATTCATAAAGAAAAATAGGGGTTCCGTTATCTAATTGGTAAAGTTTGGTTTGAATTTTACCATTAGGGTAGCTGTTTGCAGAAATAAAAAAATACCCAAAATGGTAAGCACTGGTTTCATAGTTTTAAGTTCAAAGCAAAATTACATAAAAAAAAGAAATAAAAAAAGCAGACCATAGGCCTGCTTTTTAAAGTTTAATAAAAAGATGAGTTATCTATTGGACAGTAACCTTTTTCGTTGATAAGCTAGTTTGCTCATTCTCTAATGATATGGTATATATTCCTTTTTCTAAATGACTTAAATTTAGTGATTTGTTTAGTGCATTCATTACGGAGACTTTTTCAGAATAAACAATTTGTCCAACCAAATTTCGAATAGTAATATTTAATTTTTCAGAATTTGTTGTTTGAACCTGAATATTAAATTTACCATTGTTAGGGTTAGGGAAAACGTTAAATTTAGAGACGTATTCATTTTCATTTATACCTACATTAACACCAATAACGCTAGGATCAAAATTTAGTCTTACACAAGGAGCGCTTGTTGTGTATAGCCATGTTCCTGGGTTTACACCTTCTTGAATACCATCGATATCTTGTACTAAACTTTCGCTATTGTTAGGGTTATTGCCCGAGGTGCTGATAAATACGGTATCAACACCATTATAATTAGCAAATAAAGTAGGTAATATAACTTGACCAGCATCTAATATTAATGGTGGGTCAAATGACACGTCAAACCATTCGCCAGTATAATCTCCTAAACTCAGAGTTTCAGATTCTGTTAAATAACTTACCTCACCACTTGTTGGGTCAATCGTATTTATTCTGATTGTCCCTTCAGCATTTGGTGATGTAGTTGTATCTAAACGAATACTGATGCTGTACAAAGTACTTGTTGTGTATATGTCAAAAACATTGCCAAATTGTCTTGAGCCATCGGCATTTATTGCATAACGTCCAAAGTTCGTTGCATTGTTTCCATTATCTCTAGCGTATACAAATTCTGAAATTGAGAATGATTGACGAAGCGTATCAGTAATTACATTTTCATAATCGTCTTTAGCAATAACAGTTCCTGTATAGTCGCCTATTTCTGTTGGGGTGAAACCTTCATTTACAAATAAGGTGTCTTTGTCGCTAGAGATTAGTGTTACACCGTTACTCTGTGTTGAGAAATCTTCATCAGTAATTTCGGCATGTATTCTCATACTATCTAAGGTATTAAAGCCTACATTTTCAACAATACCACCAAAGAAATACGCTGTTGATGCAGCTTGTTCTAATGGCATTACTCGGTATGTTGTTCCGCCCAAGTAAGAGCTAGGTACTCTATTGTAACTAGTCAATATATTGGAAGCGTAAGGTTGAGTTTCGCTAATTTTTACATCATCAATCATCCAGAAATAGTGCGATGCTGTTTCTTCATCAATAGCCCAGTCAAAACGAATTTGCACACTGTCCTTTAAAGCGGCTATTTGTGTAATGATAATTTCAACCTTTACAGTCCCTGACAATACATTAACAGTTCCTAAGTCATTGACTTGGTATGAAGTTGCAGATTCCCATCCGCTACCATCATTTATTGAAACGACTAGTTCGTGTGAATTAAAGCAGCACCATCTGTAGGCATGTTCAAAACTTAAAGTAACGTTTGAATCATTTGACAAATCTATGTAAGGCGATGTCAATTGTCCTTTTTTTTCTGAATATGCTGCAACGGGTATATCTGCATTTGCACCATCAGCATCAAAAATCATCCAGCCATTATCTGCAGATTCAGACTCTAACAAAAAAGGATTTTCACCAGCATAATCGCCATTAGAGCCGTCAAAATCAAGTGCCCATATATCTCCATCATCACCACTTGTAGTCCAAGAAGGATCTGCAGATGAGTTATTTCCATCTAGTCCTTCTCTAAAGTTTTCGTACCATATAATATCGGCACTATCAGCAGCAGATACTGCTTGCAAAGAGCGCAATTGATAATGGCTTTTACCTTTTTCTAATGAATGTACAATAGACTGAACGTTCATTTGAGCGAATGAATGTAAGCCAAACACCATCCCTATAATTAATAAAGCGTTTTTCATAATAATGAGTTTTAATAAAAAAAGCAGACGTTAGCCTGCTTTTTTTCTTGTTAAGATTAAGTATATAATTATTGAATAATTATCTTTTTAGCAGAGCTCATACCGTTATCACTAATTAGAGTAATAGTGTAAACACCTTTGTCTAGGTTCGATAAATCGATAGTGTTTTCAGAAGAGTTTCTTGCAATTTCAGAGTATACAGTCTGTCCGATAACATTTTTGATTTCTATCGTTTGATTTTCAGCTGAATTACTGATAGAAATGTTAAATATACCGTTATTAGGATTAGGATATACATTGAATGTAGCAGAGTTTACTATTTCGTTTACAGACGCTGGTGGTAATGGGCCAGTTGCATTAGGGTCAAAGTTTAGTCTAACCATAGGAGCTGTAGTAGTATAATACCAATCGCCTGGATTACCATTTGGTTGTGTTCCATCTATATCTTGTAGCATAGTTTCGGCAACATCAGTATTTCCTGAAGTACCAATAACTAAAGTGTCCACACCATTGTATGCAGCAGAGATAGTTGCTAAAATAACATCACCTGCAAATACTTCTACTGGTGGATTAAACATTAAGTTAGTCCAACCGTCAGTGTATTCACCAATGTTAATTTCAGGTGTTTCTGTAAAGAAAGCATATGTTGTTGGGTTTGCTTCTGTGCCATCACCAGGAATAACAGTATTTATAATACCTTTAACCATACAGTTTGGAGATGTAGCCGGATGTGCTCTTACTTTAATAGCATAAATAGTAGCATCAGCGTAAATATCAAATACATTACCTCTTTGCTCACTACCAGCATCATTCACAAATGAACCGCCTGAATAATCACCAGACATTCCAGCATCATCTCTTGCATATTCAAATTCAGTAACTTCAAATGAAACAGAGCTAGTTTCTGTTTGTGTTCCATTTTCATCGGCAGCATAGATGTCAGCAGTATAAGTGCCTGCGCCAGTTGCCGTGAAAACATCATTACAGAAGAGCGAGTCTTGGTCTAATGAAACGGTATTTATACCATCACTTTGAGTTGAGAAACCTTCACTAGTAATGGAAGCATATACTCTTGCGCTATCTAAAGTATTTAATCCCATGTTTTGAATGTATCCAGCAAAGTTGTATGCTGTAGCTTCAGCCTGTGCTTTTGGTACAGTTTGGTAAGTAGTAGCTCCGAAATAAGAACTTGGGAATACTTGGAATGCTTGGTTAAGTTTTAAAGCATAGTCTGGAAGAGGATTAATTACGATATCATCTATAGCGAATCCACTTGCCCAACTTCCTGCGTCAGACCATAAAAAACGGATTGTAACACTTGACGAATCTGAATAATCACTCAAATCATATGCTGCAGCTTGCCATGCTTGTGTTTCTGGAAGAGGGCCGTCGCTTAATTCTTCCCAAGTTGTACCGCCATCCACACTAATTTCGACAGATGCATCTCCTCCACCCCAATTTTTGTCGTGGTAGAATTCGAATAAAATCCACATATTCGTTTGACCTGTGAAATCCATTTCAGGAAGCTCTAAAACTTCGAATGAAAGGTCACAGTTGTTAGCTTCATTTGGAGCTACACCGCCAGGCAAACATGAGTCATCATTTGTCATTGCAAATGTAGTATGATCATCTAAGTAGGTCCAATAGCCACCTACACCTGCATCTTGACTATTTCCTGTAAAGAAACCACTAACTTGTACATTGCCACTTTCTGTAGGAACGTAATAGTTGTTTTCAAGAGAAGAGGTATTCATGCCATCAGGAAGAGCTGGAGTATTAACATCTTCAAAGTTTTCGCAATAAAACTCGGAATCACAATCTACAGCGGCTGATCTTAATTCGAGAGAAGCCTGAATGACTTTCGGTAAAGTGGTGTCGATTATTTTCTTTTGAGCCATTTTGTAATTAGAATTCACGCCTTGGGCAAAAGCGCTACCAATTATCAAAAATGAGCCAATAATTGAATAAAAATTTTTCATTATACTTGTTAAATTTATCGGTTAAGTGAGCACGAATTTACGGCCTTTTTTCAAAAAATCCTAACCTACTTAACAAGTATTTAAAGTATTTTTAATTATAACTTTCGATACTTACGCAAGAACATACTAAATTTCGATCACCAAAAGCATCATTAACTCGACCAACGCTAGGCCAAAATTTATTGTCATTAATGTATTGCAGAGGAAATGCAGCTTGTTGTCTGCTGTATGGTTTTTCCCAAACATCATTAGCAACTAAACCTATAGTGTGGGGTGCATTTTTCAAAACATTATCTGTTTCGTCAGATTTACCACTAGCTATAGCATTTATCTCTTGGCGTATTGATTTCATTGCTGAAATAAACTTATCTAATTCTTCTTTGCTTTCGCTTTCTGTGGGTTCAACCATTAGCGTTCCTGCCACAGGGAAAGATACTGTAGGTGCATGAAAACCGTAATCCATTAATCGTTTGGCTATGTCAGTGACTTCAATACCTATGTCTTTGAAAGGGCGACACTCCAAAATCATCTCGTGAGCTACCATATTGTTAGGATTGGTATATAATATGGTGTAGTCGTCTTTTAATTCTTCCTTAATATAATTTGCATTTAAAATAGCTACTTCAGTTGACTTTTTTAGCCCCTCTTCCCCTAGCATTTTGATATATGCGTAAGATATGCATAAGACTAATGACGAGCCCCATGGTGCAGCAGATATTGCAGAAATGGCTTGCTCACCACCAGTAGGAATTAATGGATTTGATGGTAAGAACGGTTTAAGGTGTTCGACAACGCCTATTGGTCCCATTCCAGGTCCGCCACCACCGTGAGGTATAGCAAATGTTTTATGAAGGTTTAAATGGCAAACATCGGCGCCAATCTTTGCGGGATTTGTTAAGCCTACTTGTGCATTCATGTTTGCGCCATCCATATACACTTGACCTCTATGTTGGTGTATAATGTCAGTTACTTCTATAACAGACTCCTCAAATACTCCATGGGTCGATGGGTATGTTATCATCAATGCGGCCAGATTTTCACTATGCTCTTCGGCCTTGGCTTTTAGGTCATCGACGTCAATATTACCCATTTCATCGCATTTTGTAACAATGACTTCCATTCCTGCCATAGTAGCTGATGCAGGGTTGGTGCCATGTGCCGATGCAGGAATAAGGCAGATATTTCTGTTGCTTTCATTTCTACTGTGATGGTAGGCTCTTATTACCATTAATCCAGCATATTCTCCTTGTGCTCCTGAATTGGGTTGCAAAGACATGCCGTCAAAACCAGTAATTTCACATAATGACTCTTCTAATTCATGAAACATAATGTGATAGCCTCTTGCCTGATTTATAGGTGCGAAAGGATGAATATTGCTAAATTCACTCCAGCTCAGAGGAAAGAGTTCGGCAGCAGCGTTTAATTTCATTGTACATGATCCTAATGGAATCATAGAATGGTTAAGCGCTAAGTCTTTGTTTTCTAAACGCTTAATGTAACGCATCATTTCTGTTTCACTATGGTAAGTGTTGAATACATCGTGTTGTAAAAAAGCACTTTCTCTGTACAATTCTTTGGGGATAAATGAATTGGCATCAGTGTAATTGCCATTTAGTACGTTTTTTATCAATTCACTTGGATCTGAATGGTTACAGCTTTTAGCAAATACTTTGAGTATATCGTTGATATTTTGAAGACCGTCTTTTTCATCAATAGAGATTGAAAGGTGTTTGTCATCGATATAGTTGAAGTTCATTTTTGCATCTTCAGCAAATACCTTAAGGGTATCTATTGATACATCGTTGATATTTACCAATATGGTGTCAAAGTAATTTTTATTGAGTTGTTTGTACCCTAATTGTTCTAAGCCTTCTGTTAAAACACAGGCCAGTCCATGTATTTTTCTAGCAATGTTTTTTAATCGTTTGGGCCCATGATAGACACCGTACATGCCTGCCATTATGGATAATAACACTTGGGCGGTACAGATGTTTGATGTTGCTCTTTCTCTTTTGATATGTTGTTCTCTGGTTTGAAGAGCCATTCTTAACGCTCTTTTTCCGTGAGAGTCAATCGTTACCCCAATAATTCTACCTGGAATATTTCTTTTGAAACTTTCTTTGGTTGCAAAATAACCAGCGTGAGGACCACCGTATCCCATAGGAATTCCAAAACGTTGAGTAGTGCCAACTACGACATCTGCTCCCCACTCACCAGGAGGAGTTAAAAGTGTAAGACTTAATAAATCGGCAGCTACTGCAATTCCTACATTATTGTTTTTGGCATCTTGAGCAAGGGTTTTGTAGTTTTCAATATTACCATATTTACAAGGGTACTGTACCAGCATTCCGAAAACACCATCAGAAAAGATAAAATCAGAATGTTCCACAATTTGCAGTTCTATTCCAATTGGTGTAGCCCTTGTTTTTAAAACGTCTATGGTTTGTGGTAAACAATCTTTAGACACTAAAAAAGTTTTTGACTTTGCTTTTTTCTTTTCTTTATGTCTAGCGTTAAATAGCATAATCATAGCCTCAGCTGCTGCAGTTCCCTCATCCAATAACGAGGCGTTAGCAATTTCCATAGCGGTCAAATCGGTGACCATCGTTTGATAATTTAATAATGCTTCAAGTCGTCCTTGTGCAATTTCAGCCTGATAAGGTGTATAGGCAGTATACCAGCCTGGATTTTCTAAAATATTTCTTTGTATTACGCCTGGAAGAATAGTGTTGTAATATCCAAGTCCTATGTACGATCTATAGTTTTTATTTTTTTGACCTAAGGTTTTCATGTGTTCCAACAATTCAGACTCATTCAATGCTTGTGGTAAATCCATTTTTTTATGTAGACGAATACCTGGCGGTAGTGCAAGGTCAATAAGCTCATCCATTGATGAAACGCCTATCTTATTCAGCATGCTTTCTTGGTCGCTTGGTCGTGGGCCTATATGGCGCTCTGAGAACTGATTCATTGGTCGAAATTTTTAAAGTACAAAAATATGAAATGAAGTTGTAATTTAACCAACTAATATTCTATATTTTTGAATGGTGAATTTGCTTCGAAAAACTACAGAATTTTTTATTTATTCCAACATTTACGTATCGTTATGTGTCGTTGCTCTTTGTCAAAGTACAGTTATGATTTTAGGTTCAAATCAATCTAGTATTTTGCCTTTTGTCTTTTTTTCAACGCTGTTCATATATAATTTTCAACGCTTAATAAGGTTCAATCCAAATAAAATGCAACCGGCTCATTTAAATTGGATGAAAAAACATAGAAAATTTATATTGTCAATTACATTTATTTCGATGTTTTTGTCTATTTATTTTGCTGTTAATCTTTCCCTTACAGTCTTGTTGTTCTTGGTTCCGGCATCATTTATAAGTTTTTTATATCCTCTTCAATTATTTCCTTTTGGAAGTAAAAAAATCTCTTTACGTGAGCTGCCCTATCTTAAAATTTTTCTAATTGCTTTGGTATGGTCAATAGTTAGTGTTGTCTTAGTTGCTGAAGAAAATGATATGTTACTTACTTTAGATGCGTTATTGTTATTCCTGGCTCGTTTTTGTTTTGTTATTGCAATAACCATTCCATTTGATATCAGAGATTTGAAATACGACGATTTTTCTTTAAAAACTATACCGCAGTTGTGGGGGGAAGAACAGGCTAAGATGATTGCATTATATAGTTTAGCTGCATTTGAATTACTTTCTATTGTTCACTTCTTCATTGGAGGTTTTTCACTTTCTGTTCTGGTGGCCTTACTACTGAGTTCTGTGTTTACAGCTATTCTGATTTTTAAAACTTCTCAAGAAAAGAACACTTTCTTTTTTTCCTTTTGGATTGAGGGAGCAAGTATTTTAATGTTATTACTAATTTTCGTTATACCATTGGCTTTTGGTATCTTCGTACCCTAAATTTACAGCATGCAAAACACATTAGAATTCGCCCAAGATTCTGATAAGCAAGATAAAATTTCAGCTTACAGGCAACGATTTTACATTCCAAAAGTAAATGGAAAAGAAGCGCTTTATTTCACAGGAAACTCTTTAGGATTACAGCCTAAAAGCACCTCTGATTTTATACAACAAGAACTGAACGATTGGGCCAAGTATGGTGTTGAAGGACATTTTGAAGCTAAGAACCCTTGGGTTTCATATCATAAAATTTTGTCAGAACCATTTGCTCGATTAGTTGGAGCAGATAAAGATGAGGTCGTTGCAATGAATGGATTGAGCGTAAACCTGCATTTAATGATGGTTTCTTTCTATCAGCCTAAAGGTAAGCGCACTAAGATTATTTGTGAAGCAAAAGCTTTTCCTTCTGATCAGTATATGCTTGAAAGCCAAGTTAAATTTCATGGATTGAATCCTGCTGATACCATTATTGAAGTGTCACCACGTGATGGTGAACACACCATAAGAGAAGAAGATATAATCTCTAAAATAGATGAAGTTGGCGATGAGTTAGCATTAGTTTTTTGGGGCGGGGTGAATTATTACACCGGACAAGTCTTTGATATGCGTAAGATTACTCAAAGAGCTCACAGTCAAGATGCTTTTGTTGGCTTTGATTTAGCGCATGGCGTCGGAAATATAGAGCTTAAATTACACGATTGGGATGTTGATTTTGCTTGTTGGTGTTCGTACAAATACCTTAATTCAGGACCAGGGAGTGTGTCTGGTATTTTTGTTCATCAAAAGCATGCTAAAAATTCCAGTTTGCCACGTTTCTCAGGATGGTGGGGTCACGATGAAGAGCGTCGTTTTTTGATGGAAAAGAATTTTGTTCCTATGCAAGGAGCTCAAGGTTGGCAATTGAGTAATGCTCCTGTCTTTGCTATGGCGCCTTGTAAGGCAAGTATGGATATTTTTGATGAAGTTGGTATGTCAAAATTAGTTGCAAAAAGCAGGAAGCTAACTAATTTCATGGAGTTTGTTTTTAATGATATTTCTGAACGTTATGACAATTGCGATTTAGAAATTATAACTCCAAAAGAGGAGAGATATAGAGGATGTCAGTTGTCAGTTTTATGTCATGGACAAGGAAAATCCATGTTTGATTTTATCACCAAGCATGGAGTCATTGCAGATTGGAGGGAGCCTAATGTTATTCGTTTAGCGCCTGTTCCACTATATAACACATTTGAAGATGTATACCAATTAGGTCAAATTATAGAAAAAGCATTATCATGAGAAAAAAAGTAACTATTGCAGGAGCCGGATTAGTTGGGTCTTTAGAGGCTATCTATTTATCAAAAAGAGGTTTTCAAGTTGAAGTATTTGAAAGAAGACCAGATATGAGAAAGGTTGAACTGTCAGCAGGTCGTTCAATAAATTTGGCATTATCTGCAAGAGGTTGGAATGCTCTCAAAGCAGTTGGAGTGGATAAAGAAGTTGAGAAGATGGCTATACCAATGTACAAAAGAGTGATGCATGCTATTGATGGTACGCTTACTGACCAACAGTATGGTCAAGATGGTGAAGCTATTTATTCGGTTTCTCGTGGTGGGCTTAATCAATTGCTAATGAATTTAGCAGGAGAACAAGATAATGTAAATATGCATTTCAACTACAAATGCAGTGATGTAGATTTAACAACAGCATCGGCAACTTTTGAGCATAAAGACGGCCAACAGAAAGTCATAGATGCTGATATGATTATTGGAGCAGACGGAGCATATTCTGTTATTCGCTCTAAAATGATGAAACAAGATAGGTTTCAGTACTCGCAGAATTATATCGAGCATGGTTATAAAGAGTTGTCAATACCTGCCAACTCAGATGGAACACATCAGCTTGAAGTTAACGCATTACACATATGGCCTCGAGGAAGTTATATGCTAATTGCATTGCCAAATATGGATGGAAGTTTTACCTGCACTTTATTTTTTCCTTTTGAAGGCGAGTACTCCTTTAATAATTTAAAAACCGAAAAACAAGTATTTGACTTTTTCAAAGAAGTTTTTCCAGACACTTTAGATTTAATTCCAAATCTAGTAGAGGAGTATTTTCAAAACCCAACTTCATCATTAGCTATTATGCGATGTGATCCTTGGGTGGTGGAAGATAAGGTGCTGCTAATCGGCGATGCTGCTCATGCTACTGTTCCTTTTTATGGACAAGGTATGAATGCAGGTTTTGAAGGTTGTTTTGTGTTGGATCAACTTATGGAAAAACATGGCGATGATTGGAAGTCTTGTTTTAAAGAATATTCTGAAATAAGAAAACCTGATGGCGATGGAGTGCAAGATTTATCCATGCACAACTTTATTGTTATGCGTGACAAAACAGCTGACCCCAATTTTTTACTTCAGAAAAAAATAGAATTACACTTTTCTAAAAAATATCCTGACAAGTGGTTGCCTTTGTACTCGATGGTATCCTTCAGTAATATTCGCTATTCTGAAGCATGGAAAATAGGTCAACAACAAGAGCAGCTGATGCAAGAGGTTATGAAAGTTCCGAACATTGAAAGTATGTGGGATAGTGAAGAGGTGGAACAGTTGATGCTTAGTTTAATAGCTTGAGGAATATTTTAAAATCGTATATACAGCTAGAAAAGCACGTCTTGCTGATGATAAAAGCAGAGTTTTTTATCCAGCTAATTGGATCTGCCTTTTTTCTTATTCTCAATATTTATTTAGCCAAAGAGGGCTTTAGCGATCCTGAGATAGCAAATTTCATATCCTACCGCTTTTTAGCAGTAATGGTATTAGCTTTTCCTTTAGGATTTTATATAAAAGGAAAGCGGTTAAAGCCTTTCTTTATGCTAGGTAGTTTAGGAGTGCCACTGGTTGCCATTGGTATGATATTAGCCATTCGCAACCAGTTGTTTACACTATTGCCCTTTATGTTTATTTTTTGGGGTGTAGTGTTTACCTGTTTTCAAGTCAGTACGTTGCCTTATATCATGAGAAACACATCAAAAGAAAATCAATCACATGCTATATCCTTGAATTATGCAACACATAGTTTTGGAACTATTAGTTGTAGTATTATCATTTTTGTTTTAAGTCGATTAATGAAGAATATTGATGAAGGCACAATCCTTCTGTTCATCTCATTAATTGGTGTGGTCGGGGTGTTTTTCTTATTCCAATTAAAGACAGATGATGTGGTGGCGGAAAAGAAAGGCATTCAATGGAGGTCGTACAACTGGAATTTGTTGACCAAAGCAATAGTACCAACAGTTATTATTTCTATTGGGGCAGGACTGACTATTCCTTTCATCAATCTATTTTTCTATCACGACTTTGGTGTGGATTCATCAGAGTTTGCACTCATAGGTGGTGGGGCTAGTTTACTTGTCGCTTTTATGGCTTTGTTAGTTCCTAAAGTCAAAGATAAATTAGGCTTTAAAAAAGGGATTACTCTAACTCAGTCAATTGCTGTCTTAGCTTTGGTAGCCTTAGCGACAACTGAATTTTTTGTGGAATATTGGTGGGCTCTGCCACTAGCGATTTTATGCTTTTGGGTTCGCACACCCTTAATGAATATGGCTGCGCCTATGACCTCTGAATTAACTATGAATTATGTGGGTAAAGAGAACCAAGAAATATTGTCTGCGGTTACTGCTGCAATTTGGAGTGGCAGTTGGTATTTCAGTTCTCAAATATTTAGATTTTTAAAAAGTATGGATATGCCCTACGCTTATATTTTTTATATCACAGCAGCTCTGTATGCATTTGGAGTGTTTACCTATTATCTACTTATATTGGATTATGAAAGGAGAGTGGAATGATTTTTTAGCCCTTCAATAATTATATTCTTTTGTTTTTTGGACAAGCCATCTGTCATTATTGAAAATTGTTTTTTGTTGTTCAAATATAAGTGGTCATTTCAAGAACGGGTTATTGGCTTTTTCGAAGCCGATATTTGTACTAGGGCCATGACCACAATAAACGGTGGTTTCATCATCTAGTGAAAATAATTTTTCTTTTATACTTGTAATGAGTGTGTCGAAATCACCACCTGGCAAATCAGTTCTTCCAATACTCATTTGAAACAACACATCGCCGCCAATAACAAAGTGCTGTTTGGAGCTGTGCAATACGATATGTCCCGGTGCGTGTCCTGGAGTAAATAGAATGTCTAATGTGCTTTTTCCAAATTTTATTTGTCCACCTTCCTCTAAAAATCGTGTGGGCTGAGGGCTTTCTTCATAATTGTGAAAACCATAGACTGTACAGTAATCTTTTACAGAATGGAGCGTGGGCAAATCTAATTCGTGCATAGCCAAATCCAAATTCCATTTATGAGCTACAAAATTATTTCCTAAAACATGGTCTATATGGCAGTGGGTATTGATAAGCTGAACAGGCTTAAGTTCATTTTCTGCAATAAATTTTTCTAAAGTTTTTTGCTCCTGCTCATCATAGCAACCAGGATCTATGATTATACATTCTTTAGTTTCGTCAAATAATAAATAGGTGTTTTCTTGAAAGCCGTTAAAGATGAAAGATTGTATTTGTATCATAAGGCAAAGATATTTTGAATTATATATCTTAGCAAGGAATTTATAATATGTCTATAATTACTTTACTTTTTTTAATACTTATAGGACTTGCTGCAGGATTGCTTAGTGGTTTTATTGGGGTAGGTGGCGGTATAATTATTATTCCTTTACTTATGATTTTGTTGGGCTTGACGCAGCATCAAGCACAGGGAACTAGTCTTGCAGTAATGCTTCCTCCAATAGGAATATTAGCAGCCTGGAATTATCACAAAGCTGGTTTTGTAGATTGGAAATATGCTTTAATCATTTCAGCAGCTTTTATAGTTGGTGGATATTTGAGCTCAAAATGGGCAGTAAATATTGATGCTAAAACACTTAAAAAAGTCTTTGGCATACTTTTGCTTATCGGAGGCGTGAAACTAATCTTTGGCAAATGAGTTCTCTAAAAGAAAAAATACACAGTTTAGCCGAGAAATATCTTGATGATACTATTGCCCTAAGGCAGCATTTACATAGATACCCTGAGTTATCTTTCAAAGAATATAAAACATCCGAATACATTCAACAAAAACTAACTGATTATGGGATTAGTTTTAAATCGGGTATTGTTGAAACAGGAGTAGTAGCTTTAATCAAGGGAAAAAACTCAGATAAAAAATGCATAGCCTTACGTGCAGATATAGATGCTTTGCCTATTCAAGAATTAAATGAATTGAGCTACGCTTCCAAAAATAATGGAGTTATGCACGCTTGTGGTCATGATGTGCATACAGCGTCACTATTGGGCGTGGCACGTATTCTTAATGAATTGAAAGATGATTGGGAGGGTAGTGTTAAGTTGATTTTTCAGCCTGGTGAGGAAAAATTACCGGGCGGAGCTTCTTTAATGATTGCTGAAGGTGTTTTAGAAAACCCCAAAGTGGATAAAATTATTGGTCAGCATGTATCGCCTGAATTAGATAGTGGTATTATTGGAATGCGTAGCGGAATGTTTATGGCATCTGCTGATGAAATATATATAGATGTATTAGGAATAGGAGGGCATGCAGCACTTCCTGAGGGTAGGGTTAATCCTTTGGTTGTATCAAGCAAAATCATAACAGCATTATATGAAAGATTTAATAATGTTAAAGACACGCCTTCGGTATTTTCTTTGGGAGTTATTAAAGGAGGAGCGGCAGGAAACATAATTCCTGAAAAAGTTAGTTTAGAAGGAACCTTTCGTGCTATGAATGAACAATGGCGTGAGGAAGCACATCAAATAATTAGAGATATATGCCTTAGTACTGCTCAAGAAATGGGCGGTAAGTGTAATATTGATATTCGAATTGGTTATCCATACTTGAAAAATGATGAGCATTTTACTAAGGATTGTTTTAATAATGCTAGAAAATACATGAGTACAGAATGTGTTATTGAAATTCCTAAGCGTATGACTGCCGAAGATTTTTCTTACTATTCACACCACGTTCCGGCTTGTTTTTATCGTTTGGGTGTAGGGATAAAAAACCAGGAAAGAAAGCATTTGCATAATGCCTATTTTAATATTGATGAGTCGGCTTTGAAAAATAGTATTGGCTTGATGAGTTGGCTGGCTATAAACAGTTAGTTAGCTACGTCAGAAATAAACTTTATCCTGTAAAGTCTTAATTCTTCGTCAGTGTATTCATCTTCTTCAAACTCTCCTCTTGCTTCGTTAAAAGTGGCTTCTTCAGAGTTTGTAAAGAAATCCATTAGCTCTTCTTCTTGATATTCGTCAATAATTTCATCAAGGTAATAGTTGAGGTTAATTTTTGTTCCTGACTCAACGATAGTTTCTATTTCTGTGATTAAATCTTCAACAGTCAGTCCTTTGGCTGATGCAATATCGTCAATAGACAGTTTTCTGTCAATACTCTGAATAATATAGACTTTGTTGCTGGATTGCTTTGCTACCGTTTTCACGACCATATCTTCAGGTCTAACAATATTGTTATCCTCAACATACTGTTTTATATATTTTAAAAAAGGTTCTCCGAACTTTCGTGCTTTTCCTTGTCCCACCCCATGAATTTGGGCTAACTCTTCAGAGCTTATTGGGAATTGATTTGCCATATCAATTAGTGATGCTTCAGAAAAAATAATATTTGGTGGCAACCCTTTTTCTTTAGCGAATTTTTTTCTCAATTCTTTAAGGTTAGAAAATAAAAGCTTGTCAACAGCAGCGCCCTTTTGGAAACTGTTGGCTGCATTTTTAGCATTTATAGCATCGTAATCATGGTCTTCTGTTAGAAGAATTTCATATGATTTTTCAAGATATTCTAACCCTTGTTCTGTTAGCTTAAGAATGCCATAACTTTCAATTTCTTTTCTTAAAAAACCTTTTACCAGAGATTGACGAATTACGGCATGCCAAAAACCTTTGGATTTATCTTTACCCTCTCCGTAAACGTCTAAAGCTTCGGATTTATGTTGTTTTATCAAAGCATTACTTTCGCCAACGATTACTTTAACTGCTTCTTTAGCCTTTAGTCGTTCGCTTACGGCCTTCACTGAATTTAGAAGTCTAACAATATATTCTTCACCATTAAATTTAGGTTTAGGATGGCGGCAATTGTCGCACATTTCATTGCAGTTAGCATCATCAAAAGTTTCGCCAAAGTAATGCAGAATGTATTTTCTCCTACACATGGAGGTTTCGGCAAAAGAAATGGTTTCAAGAATGAGTTGCCTTCCTATTTCTTGCTCTGCGACAGGTTTTCCTTGTAAAAACTTCTCTAATTTTTCAATATCTTGATAGCTGTAAAAAGTAACGCAGTTGCCTTCACCACCATCACGCCCTGCTCTTCCAGTTTCTTGATAATAACTTTCTAAACTTTTTGGAATGTCATGATGAATAACATACCTGATGTCTGGTTTGTCAATGCCCATTCCAAAGGCTATAGTAGCAACAATAACATCTACGTCTTCCATGAGGAAAGCATCCTGGTGTTTGACTCTTGTTTTATTTTCTAAACCTGCGTGGTATGGTAATGCGTTGATACCATTAACTTGTAAGGTTTCGGCAATTTCTTCTACTTTCTTTCTGCTTAGACAATAAACAATACCTGATTTTCCTTCATTTTGCTTAATGAATTTGATGATTTCTTTTTCAACATCAATTTTTGGTCTGATGTCATAGTATAAATTATCTCTATTGAAAGAATCAAAGAAAACAGGACAATCGCTTATCCCTAAGTTTTTCTGAATGTCTTCTCTAACTTTCGTTGTTGCGGTTGCGGTAAGTGCAATTATTGGAGCTCTACCAATATTTTCAATTATTCGTCTTAGGTTTCTGTACTCTGGCCTAAAATCATGCCCCCATTCAGAAATACAATGTGCCTCGTCAATGGCATAAAAAGATATTTTTTTACTTCTTAAAAACTCGATGTATTCTTCTTTGGTTAAAGACTCAGGAGCAACATAAAGTAATTTGGTTTTCCCTGACTCAACATCTTCTTTGACTTGAATAATATCTCTTTTTGAAAGCGATGAATTTAATACATGAGCAATAGCATCATTATCGTTAAACCCTCTTATTGCATCTACTTGATTTTTCATCAATGCAATTAATGGGGAAACAACGATTGCACACCCTTCACTAACAAGAGCCGGGAGCTGGTAGCACATAGATTTGCCACCACCAGTAGGCATGATTACAAATGCATCATTACCATCTAAAGTGTTTTTAATGATAGTTTCTTGTTGGCTTTTAAAACGATTAAACCCAAAATACTTTTGGAGTTCGTCTGTAAGAGATGTAGTATGTAAATTCATTTAATATAATCAAGCTAAAATTTGATACTTTTGTGTCAAATTATTCTTTATAAATTTAGAAAAATTTATTTAGTTAATCAAAATTAGTTTATTGAAATCAATTAGCGAAATAAAATCAATAGCAATATCAACTATATCTTTAGAGGGGCAATCAATCCTTCATTTAAAAGAATATATAGATGATACGTTCTCTGAAATAGTAAATGCAATTCTTGAGTCTAAGGGGAGATTAATTGTAAGCGGTATTGGTAAGAGTGCTAATATTGCTCAAAAGATAGTTTCTACATTTAATTCTACGGGTCAACCTGCTGTTTTTATGCATGCTGGTGACGCTATTCATGGGGACTTAGGTAATGTTCAACCTAACGATATTGTGCTTTGTATTTCAAAAAGTGGGAATACAGATGAGATTAAGGTTCTCGTTCCTCTAATCAAGAAAATGAATAATAAACTAATTGCAATGACAGCTAATTCGGATTCGTATTTGTCAGAGCAGGCTAATTGGACAATTAAAACAAGTGTAGAGAAAGAAGCATGCCCCAATAATTTAGCTCCTACAACAAGTACTACTGCTCAATTAGTGATGGGTGATGCTCTTGCAATTTGTTTGTTAGAATGTCGTGACTTTTCAGATGCAGATTTTGCTCGATATCACCCCGGTGGAACTTTAGGTAAGCGTTTGTTTTTAAAAGCTGGAGATTTATGTTCCCAAGATTTGTCACCGCAAGTTCTACCTTCGTCGACTATTAATGAAGTAATAGTTGAAATATCTAACAAACGACAAGGAGCTACAGCCGTAATCGATAAAAATAAGTTGCTAGGAATTATAACTGATGGAGATATCAGGAGAATGTTGGAAAGTGAGGCTGATTGGAGTAAGGTGAAGGCTGTTGATATTATGAATACTAATCCTAAAACGGTTAGCTATGATGAATTGGCAACTTCCTCTCTCAAGATTATGGAGCAAAATAATATATCTCAAATAATTGTTCTAAAAGAATCTAATTACTTTGGGATTGTTCATATTCACGATATTTTAAAAGAAGGATTAGTTTGATGAAAGAAATAGGTGAAGAAAAACAAGAACAGTCTTTTTTAGACCATTTAGAGGTATTACGTTGGCATCTAATTAGAAGCGCAGTTGCAGTCCTCTTATTTACAGTTTTAGCATTTATCTTTCCTGGTATACTTTTTGATAAAATAATTTTTGCGGCTAAAGACCCTAGCTTTGCTACGTATCAGTTTTTTTGTTGGATGTCAGAAACGCTTCATTTCGGTGAAGCTCTATGTATAGATGAAATGCCATTTGAGTTGATGAACATCAATATGTCTGGGCAGTTTAGCACACATATTATATCCTCTGTAATTGCTGGTTTTGTAATTGCCTTTCCCTATGTTTTTTGGGAGATTTGGCGTTTTGTTAAGCCTGCACTTCATTCCACTGAAAAAAAATATTCTAGAGGAGTAGTCTTTTATACATCTTTGTTATTTACAATAGGCGTTTTGTTTGGGTATTATGCAGTAGCACCCTTGTCTGTTCAGTTTTTAGGAAACTATCAAGTAAGTTCTCAGGTTGCTAATCAAATTAATCTTAACTCTTACATTTCGACTGTCACAACAGTTTGTCTAGCAAACGGAATAGTTTTTCTATTACCTGTTCTGATTTATTTTCTGAGTAAGCTAGGGTTGATAACTCCTGCTTTTTTGAGGCAATATAGAAGGCACGCATTAGTTGTATTAATGATTTTAGCTGCAATAATTACGCCACCCGATATTATGAGTCTAATTCTAGTAACATTTCCATTAATGTTATTGTACGAGATTAGCATAAAGGTTTCAGCTAAATTTCAAGATAAAGAATGAAGATAGTAGCCAAAAACATAGTTAAAACCTACCGCAAAAGAAGGGTAGTTGACGGTATTTCCTTAGAGGTTAAACAAGGCGAGATTGTAGGCTTGTTGGGTCCCAATGGCGCAGGCAAAACCACATCTTTTTATATGATGGTAGGCTTAGTTAAACCTAATGAAGGTCATGTTTTTCTTGATAATGATGATGTCACAGATCAACCCATGTATCGACGTGCCCAAATGGGAATAGGTTATTTGGCTCAAGAAGCATCCGTATTTAGAAAATTATCAGTAGAGGATAATATTCTTGCCGTTTTGGAAATGACAGACATGTCTAAAAAAGAGCAATATGAAAAGTTGGATTCTTTGCTTGATGAGTTTGGATTACAGCACATTCGTAAAAATCAAGGGGATTTACTTTCTGGTGGAGAAAGAAGAAGAACAGAGATTGCACGTTGTTTAGCAACCGATCCTAAGTTTATTTTGCTTGATGAGCCTTTTGCTGGAGTAGACCCTATTGCTGTAGAAGATATTCAGCTGATAGTGTCTAAATTGAAAGATAGAAATATCGGTATTCTTATTACTGACCACAACGTACATGAAACACTATCAATTACGGATAGAGCTTATCTACTTTTTGAAGGTAAAATTTTAAAATCTGGAACAGCGGAGGAATTAGCTTCCGATGAACAAGTAAGAAAAGTATACTTAGGACAGAATTTTGAGCTTAGGAAATAATTTTAGGCTGCTGAAATTTTAAACTCATAGCCTTCCATAATTTGATTACATAACATTTCCGAACACGCTTTATCTACCTTTTTAGTAGCTTCAGCTTCATTTTCAGCCTCTACTTGTAATGTAATGTGCTTACCGATTCTAACATTAGTTATTTCTGGGAGACCAACGTTTTTCATGCTTCCGCTTACTGCTTTGCCTTGTGGGTCTAAAAGTGCCTTTAATGGCATAATGTCGATCTCTGCTATAAATCTCATTTGCTGTACTTATTAATAATCGATAAAACTATGTACAAAATTAAAATAATTGGAACAGCTTCAAAGCGTAAAAGCAATAATAATATTACACTCAATACAATTAGTATATATCTGTACTTATTTTCTGACCATTTTATGGATTTAAATTTTAGCGCTATTAATTTTAACTCTGAAACCATTAGAAGACATAAAACTAATACACTAATAACAATCGTTTCTTTTTTACAAATGAAATTGGAGATGAATCCGTCTTGTTGATATTCTAAAATGAAAGGAATTGAAATGAAAAACAAAGCGTTTGCTGGTGTAGGTAAGCCAATGAACGAGTCAGTTTGTCTGTCGTCAATATTGAATTTTGCTAATCGATATGCAGAGAATAAAGGAATTAAAAAGGCTATGTACGGTATGAAATGACTCGTATAGTCGTCAAGATTCTGCGATGAAGGACTAAAGTATTTTTCTGTTTCCCCAAAAAATAACAGTTGAAAAACAATAACAGAAGGTGCTAGTCCAAAAGAAGTTAAATCAGCTAAACTATCTAGTTGTTTTCCTAAATTGCCATTTACTTTTAGTAAACGTGCAAAAAAGCCATCAAAAAAATCGAGAAATGCGCCTAGAATGATACAGCCTGAAGCCAAATCTAGATTTCCGCCAAAAGCAAAAAGTATGGCTATTATACCAAAAGATAAATTTCCTAAAGTAATAAGATTGGGTATGTGTTTAAATATGCTCAAGAAATACGATATTTGCTTTGCAATAATACAAAAGATGTTTCGTAAACTACTACTTTGCCTTATTTCAGCCTTTCTATTGGTGATTTCATGGCCGCCGTCTGGCTTCCCATTTCTTATTTTTGGGGCATTTGTACCCCTGTTTTTTGTCTTAGAGGGATTGAGTAAAAAAAGAAGTGCTTTCACCTATTCTTTTTTTGTGTTCGTTATATGGAATGTATTCACTACTTATTGGATTTACAACGCTAGTTTGTTCGGCGCTGTAGCAGCAATTTTGGTAAATAGCTTTCTTATGGCATGTGTGATTTTTTTATTCGTATGGTTAAAATCCAAATTTAATGACAGACGAGCATGGTGGGCACTTTTAAGCTTTTGGTTAAGTTTTGAGTATTTACATCTAAATTGGGATTTGTCTTGGCCATGGCTTACACTAGGCAATGTTTTTGCTCACTATCCAAAATATATACAGTGGTATGAGTTTACGGGGGTTTTAGGTGGTAGCTTATGGATAGTTTTAGCCAATATTCTTTTGTTTCATTCCTTTAAAAACAAAAAGAAGTATACATTACCATCATTAGTAATAATTATACCCATTTTGATTTCTTTTTGTGTGCAGTTTGAAGATGATGGAAAAGATGTTGAAGTCGTTGTAGTTCAACCTAATATCGATCCATATCAAGAGAAATTTGATGGATTGACTTCAATGGAGCAACTGGATATATTTATTGAATTGGCTGAAACTAAATTAGATTCAAATACTAATTATTTGATTGGCCCAGAAACAGCTATTATCGATGGTTTGTGGGAAAACAAGATTGATAATGCAGCAGAAATAAGTCGCTTAAAGGGTTTAATTGATAAATACCCAGACTTAAATATTATTTTAGGTGCTGTAACATACAAAGCCTATGCAGAGTTTGATGAAGTGCCTCACACTGCTAGAAAATTTACGGGTTTAGATGCCTATTATGATGTTTATAATTCTGCAATTCAAGTTAATAAGTCTGCTATTTCAATTTATCATAAATCAAAGCTTGTTCAAGGGGTTGAGTTCACGCCCTTTCCTTCAATATTAGAAAAGTTAGAGTTTCTGACAATTGATTTAGGAGGTATTACAGGTAGTTTGGGAACTCAGGATTTCAGAGAAGTATTTCCTTCCAATTCAGCTCAAATAGCACCAATCATATGTTACGAATCAGTTTTTGGTGAGTACACAACAAATTATGCTAGAAATGGAGCTGATATATTTGCTATTATAACTAATGACGGATGGTGGAAAGATACGCCAGGGTACAAACAACATTTAAATTATGCTAGTTTAAGAGCTATAGAGTGCAGAAGAGCAATTGCACGTTCTGCCAATACAGGAATTTCTGCATTTATTGATAGCCGTGGTAATATAAATCGAAAAACTAATTGGGATGAAGAAGTCGTGATTAAAGACATAATAAAGACTAATACAGTCCAAACATTTTATATCAGTTTTGGAGATTATATTGGCCGACTATCTGCTTTTATTGCAGTTATGTTCTTGTGTTTCGCAGTAGCTAAAAGAAACTCATAAGTAGTTCCCTACTATTCGATATTTAACAAAGTGTCTTGAGAAATAGAGTCTACAACAAGGGAATCTACACTCATTTCCATTTCCTCACTTTCTTCCAAATCAAACTTAATAACCATTAGATTTTGTTCTTCGTTTGTAGCTGAAGACTCAATATTGATAGTAGTGTTTGTTGGAGAATTACTTAAATCAGGGCTAGTATTGGTATTGTTTAAAAAGCCAATTACAAAAGCACCAATTACAAGAATTGCAGTAATGATGATTTCACTTATTTTCATAATTTCTTGGGTTTAATTGTTGACAATTTAAAAAAAATATAATAAAGCGTCTCATTTTGGTATTTTTAGGGATTGAATATTGCTTAGTTTTGCACCTATGCGTCAAATGGCTACTTATCATATTTCCAATATTGATTCTTTTAAAAGACAACTTTCTTGTTGGTCTGCTCAGTTTGAGCAATCGGCTGTTTTTGAAGGAGAAGCTAGTCCTAACTATGGCAAGTACTTGAAATATGATATGCTTGTCGGTGCAGATTCAATTTCACAACTGTATTTTGAAGAGAATAGTTTTTCGGCTTTGTCTGATTTTCATAAGGATAAAAAAGATTGGATTTTTGGTTTCTTATCATACGATTTGAAAAATGAAATTGAAGATCTAAAATCTGAGAATGATGATAATTTATCATTTCCCATCATGCATTTTTTTCAGCCTAAGTGGGTTTTTGAAATTATTCAAAATGAAGTTATTATTTCTTTTCCTGAGGGTGTTGACCGTAAAGAGATGCAACTTTTATTTAAAAACATTACTCATTTTGATATGCCTGTTGAAAATAAAAAGTCCGTATCTATAAAATCCAAGATTTCAAAAGAGCAGTATTTTGAAGGTTTCGAAAAGCTAAAAGAACATATTTACAGAGGTGATATATACGAAGTCAATTACTGCCAAGAATATTATGCAGAAAATGTAGTGCTAAATCCAATTTCGGTATATCATAATTTGTATGATATTTCGAAACCTCCATTTGCAGCTTTTTATCGTTGTAAAGAGAATTACCTCATGTGTGCAAGTCCAGAACGATTTCTTAAAAAAGAGGGCTCAAAATTAATTTCTCAACCTATTAAAGGGACTAGAAAGAGAAGTGTTGTATTAGAAGAGGATAATCGATTGAAAGATGAGTTATTAAATTGTCCAAAAGAGCAATCAGAAAATGTTATGATTGTTGATTTAGTGAGAAACGATTTATCAAAAACGGCATTGGCTTCTTCGGTAAAAGTAGAAGAGCTTTTTGGTATTTATTCCTTTCCTCAAGTTCATCAAATGATTTCAACCATAGTTTCTGAGTTGGATGAAAGTATACATTGGGTTGACGCTATTCGACATGCTTTTCCAATGGGCAGTATGACGGGTGCACCAAAAATTAGTGCTATGCAATTAATTGAAAAAGTTGAAGTCTTCAAAAGGGGCTTGTATTCAGGAGCTGTTGGTTATGTTAATCCATCAGGGGATTTCGATTTTAATGTAGTGATAAGAAGTATTCTTTATAATTCAAAAAAGAAATATGCGTCTATGCCTGTCGGTAGTGCAATTACGGCTAATGCAAATCCAAAAGATGAATATGAGGAGTGTGAGCTGAAAGTTAAAGCTATGATGGAGGTGCTAGATGCTTAATAAGTTAAAAGCATTCATCGCTAAAAATGAGTTAATAAATGATGGCGAAAAGTTGCTACTTGCAGTAAGTGGAGGTAAGGATAGTGTCTTAATGGCTCATCTATTTGCACAATTGAATTATGACTTTTCAATAGCGCATTGTAATTTTAAATTGAGGGCTCAGGATAGTTATCTTGACGAACAATTTGTAAAGGAATTAGGTCAACAATTAAAAGTTCCTGTTTATTCCAAAACATTTGATACAGAATCTTACGCAAAGGAAAATAAATTATCTATTCAAATGGCTGCTCGTGATCTTCGCTATTCGTGGTTTAGAACATTATGTCTAGATGAGGGTTATGATAAAATTCTAACAGCTCATCATCAAGACGATGCAATAGAAACCTTAATTATCAAAAAAAGTAGAAAAGCTAGTGTAGGTGCTCTTCAAGGTATACCAGTCAGAAATACTAATATTATTAGACCAATGCTTTGCTTTGGAGTGAAGGATATACAACAATACTTGACACGCAACTCAATTAATTTTAGAGAAGACAAATCCAATTTTTCAACTTATTACCAAAGAAATAGCATTCGTTATAATTTGTTGTCTGAAACAGATAAAAGAAATCAATACCTAGATGAAATTAAAGATAACGAGGTGAAGTACCAAAGCCTTCTTGAAAAATATGAAACATTTAGGACTAGACATTGTAAAGTTGTAGATGGTGGTATTTTACTAACTTTTGATTATTTATTAGATCAGGACGAGAAACAAGAGATACTTTATGAATACTTGAAGTATTATGGGCCGTTTGCTTGGAAAGATGTTTTTAGGCTTTTAAATAGTGAAGTTGGCAAACAGGTTTCAAATGCTGATTACAGAATAGTTAGAGAGAGGAAGGGGCTATTCCTTTCCAAAAGCCCATCAAAGGCTCTGCAAAGTGTTTTAGTTAAAAGTGGCGATTCCTCAATTGAAAGCCCTATTAAAATAGCTTTTAGTATACATAAGGCTATTGATTTTAAAATGGTTAAAAACAGTCGTTGTGCCGTTTTGGATTACGGTAAACTCCATTTTCCGTTATTGGTTAGACATTGGCAAATAGGAGATAGTTTTACCCCTTTAGGAATGAAAGGAAAGAAGAAAGTCAGTGACTTTATGATTGATGAAAAGTTTTCTACATATCAAAAAGAAAATACTTTGGTAATTTGTTCGTTAGATACCATAGTTTGCATAGTAGGTCATCGAATAAATGATGAATTCAAACTTGTGCCAGAAACAGAAAAAGTATATCTTGTCGAACCTTTGAAAATTGAACATGGAAAGTGAAATTTTATACGAAGAAAGTCAGTATCTAGGCTACAATAGGTTGTCCTTTTTAAGGAGAATGGTTTTAGCTTTATTTTGTTTTTTGTCCTATTACTGGTCAGAAAACTCTGTTGAATCAGAAGGTTCTGGTAGTCTGCTTTTTTTCTTAGGAGTAGCCATAATCTTTGTTTCAGCAATTCTTGTTTTCATTCTTCATTTCAGAACATGTGTTGCAAATGGGAGCTTAATTTTAGACGGTTTATGGACCGCTAGAAAAGTAAAAATTGACTTGAGCTCTATTAAAGATGTCACTAAAGTAAAATATAGCCGCTTCTTCTTTAATAGAGCGGTATACAATTTGCATCTTAAGGGTGCTGTTCATTTCTACACACGTGGTAATGAATGTATTCAATTGACTGATAAAGACGGTTTAAAATATTTAATTGGAAGCCAAAAGCCCTCTGAATTATTACGAATACTTAAAGAACAACTAAATAAATAATCATGAAAAAATTTCTTTTAGCAATTATTCTGGTGTTTCCAACACTGCTTTTCTCTCAAATTTTTAATCCTGTAGAATGGGAATTTTCTCAAGAAGATATAGGAGGTGGTGAGTACGAACTTGTTTTCAAAGCAAGTATTGAAGACGGGTGGTATTTGTATTCTCAATTTGTTGAAGATGATGGTCCTTTGCCGACTACGTTTACTTTTTTTGAATCCAATAGCTATGAGCTTATTGGCACGACACAAGAAGGGGAGCCTAAACAAGAATATGACCCTAATTTTGATATGGTTTTATCTTATTTTACTAATGAAGCTGTATTCAGTCAAAAAGTAAAAGCAGTTAGTACTGATTCAAAAGTCGATGGGGAGTTAATGTTTATGGTTTGTGATGCCACTCAATGTTTACCACCTGAATATGTTGACTTCTCTTTCACTTTAGGTGTACCATCTGAACAAGTCGAAACGAAGGGTGTTGATGACGCAGAAAGTACGTCTTCACTTAATTTAGTTGCATCTGATTCGCAAGAGCCAGCAGAAAAAAAGTCCAATAAAAAAGGAATGTGGAGTATATTCTTCATAGCCTTTTTAAGTGGATTTGCTGCCTTACTTACGCCTTGTGTCTTTCCTATGATACCCATGACAGTTAGCTATTTTACGAAGCAAAGTGAAAATAAAGCCAAAGGGGTAACCAATGCTATTATTTATGGTATTTCTATTATAGTAATATACGTAGCCTTAGGCGTAGGTGTATCGGCACTGTTTGGGCCTGAGGTACTCAATAGTATGGCTACAAATGCATATTTCAATATTGCATTTTTTGTTCTTCTAGTTGTATTTGCAGCCTCTTTTTTAGGAGCATTCGAGTTAACGCTTCCAAGTTCCTGGATCAATAAAGCCGATAGAGCATCTGATAGAGGTGGTTTAGTAGGTATTTTCTTTATGGCCTTGGTATTAGCTTTAGTTTCATTTTCCTGTACCGGACCTATAGTTGGTACATTATTAGTTGAAGCGGCATCAGGCGGTAGTTATATGGGACCCATTATTGGAATGTTAGGCTTTTCTTTAGCCATAGCATTACCATTTGCCCTGTTTGCGGCTTTTCCTGGTTGGCTAAACTCGTTGCCTCAGTCTGGCGGATGGCTCAATTCAGTAAAAGTGGTTTTAGGATTTTTAGAATTGGCTTTAGCATTTAAATTCTTATCTAATGCCGATTTAGTGTGGCAAACTCACTTGTTAGAAAGGGAAGTATTTATTGCTATTTGGATAATCATCTTTGCTTTCTTAACGATGTATTTGCTTGGAATGTACAAATTATCACACGATAGCGACTTAAAATACGTTTCTGTTGGTCGTCTGTTTATGGCTATCCTTACTGGTATGTTCACTGTTTATATGATTCCTGGATTATGGGGGGCGCCTTTGAAAATTATTAATGCTTTCCCACCTCCGATGCATTATAGCGAATCACCTCACGGTGTAGGCTTCACTAAGGGTGGAAGCATAGTTGCTCACTCAGAAGAAGAAGGGCAACATTTAGGTCCACAAGGTATTATGGTATTCCATGATTACGATGAAGGTATGGCTCATGCCAAAAAAGTGGGTTTACCTGCAATGATAGACTTTACGGGTTGGGCTTGTGTAAATTGCCGTAAGATGGAAGAGCAAGTATGGTCTGACTCTGAGGTTAAAAGAATACTTAGTGAAGATGTTGTGCTTATATCTTTATATGTAGATGAGCGAACACCTCTCGATGAAGATAAACAATACGAAACCACTATTGCAGGTAAAAAGAAGAAGGTAAGAACAGTAGGAGATAAGTGGACAGTTCTTCAAGCTGAAACGTATAAGACCAATTCCCAACCTTATTATGTCATCTTAGATCATAACGAAAACCAAATGGGTGTATCTGCTAACTATCAAGATTATGGTGAGGTAGATTTATTTAAAACTTGGTTACAAGAGGGGATAGACGAATTTAATCAGTAAAAGGAAATTAACCTTTTACTGATTTCTTAAATATACTTAAATGCTAGTCAAAAC